>JBOGEK010000129.1:0-4019 GCA_050743645.1 Acidothermaceae bacterium | reverse complement strand
ACGCGCGACAGCGCCGCGTCGCCGGCAGCGCACAATCCGGCGATAACGACCAGCACACCGGCCCCGACCGGCAACAAAACGTCGCTCGCAGTCATCGCAGTCTCACCGAGCCTCGGCCCCCGGCGAGCCCGGGGAGTTCGGCGAGCCCGGGGAATCAGGCCCTACCGAGGTGTCGGAACGGGACGGCGGCGAAGGTTTGCTACGCCACGCATCGAGCAGCTTGCCCTGCAAGCCGAACATCTCACGATGCTCGTCGGGCTCGGCGTGGTCGTAGCCGAGAAGGTGCAGGATTCCGTGCGTGCAAAGCATTTCTAGCTCGTCCTGCGTTGAGTGCCCCGCCTCCTTCGCCTGCCGCTCGGCGACCGCAGGGCACAGCACGACATCGCCGAGCATGCCCGGATCGGCGTCGTCGTCGGGCTCGATGTCTACGCGGCCCGGCCGCAGTTCATCCATCGGAAACGACAGAACATCGGTCGCGCCAGGTTCGTCCATCCAGCGCTCGTGCAGGTTCGTCATCTCGCCTTCGTCGACGAGCAGCAGCGACAACTCGGCGAGCGGATGAATCCGCATCGCGTCGAGCACCTGCCGCGCGAGCGCCACCAGACGCAGTTCATCGACGTCGGTGCCGGATTCGTTGGAAACCTCGACGCTCACCTGAGTTATCGGCCCTTGTGATCGCGTGACCGCGCGGGCGACCGGCCCTCGGGATGACCGTTCTCGGCGTCGAAACGCTCGTACGCATCGACGATTGCGCTCACTAGCTTGTGTCGCACCACGTCGCCGCTCGAGAGCGTCGTGAAATGCACATCGGGGATGCCGTCGAGAATGTCGCGGACGACGCGCAACCCACTCTTGGTGCCTCCGGGCAAGTCGACCTGGGTAACGTCGCCAGTGACGACCATCTTCGAGCCGAATCCCAACCGGGTGAGGAACATCTTCATCTGCTCGGGTGTCGTGTTCTGCGCCTCGTCGAGAATGATGAATGCGTCATTAAGAGTTCTACCCCGCATATATGCCAGTGGCGCGACTTCGATCGTGCCGCTTTGCATGAGCCGCGGGATCGAGTCGGGCTCGACCATGTCGTGCAACGCGTCGTACAGCGGCCGAAGGTAAGGGTCGATCTTCTCGTAGAGCGTGCCGGGCAAGAAACCCAGCCGTTCGCCGGCCTCGACCGCCGGCCGGGTCAAGATGATGCGGTTGACCTGCTTGGCCTGCAACGCCTGCACTGCCTTGGCTACCGCGAGATACGTCTTGCCCGTGCCCGCCGGACCGATCGAGAAGATCACCGTGTGCTTGTCGATCGCCTCGACGTAACGCTTTTGATTCACCGACTTCGGGCGGATCGTCTTGCCGCGCGACGACACGATGTCGAGCGTCAAGACTTCGACCGGCCGTTCGGGCACCGCGCTTCGCAGCATGGCGACGCTTCGCTCGACGGCGTCGGGTGTGAGGGTGGCGCCGCTGCTCAGCAGTGCCACGAGTTCTTCGAACAGCCGCGCGACGATCGCGTTCTCGCCAGCCTCACCGGTGACGGTGATCTCGTTGCCCCGAACGTGGATGTCGCTGTCGAAGGCCTGCTCGATGATGCGCAGCAGCTCGTCTCGAGATCCGAGCAGACTGACCATCGAATGCGCCCCTGGCACCACGATGCGTGTCTGCATCGGCTGCGTCTGCGCCGCTTTACTTGGTTCGCCTGGCATGGCTTGGCCGGTGGCCTGCTCGCGCCTGCTCTCGTGTCTTGGGATGCGAACGCATCTTGGGGTGGGATCTCGCAGATGACCGTGTCATGGTACCCGCGCCCGCCCGGGCGTGATCGTGCCGAAGTGACCCGCCGGCGCCCGCGTCAGCCGAGGTGGCCGAGCGGCCGCCCTCCGAGCACGTGGGCATGCACGTGATGCACGGTCTGGCCTGCGTCGTCGCCGGTGTTGAACAAGACCCGGTAGCCGCTGTCGGCAACGCCCTCGTCGTCCGCCACCGCGTGCGCCTCACGAAGGACCTCGAGGGCAAGCTCAGGGTCTGCGGCAACCAGGCTCGCGACGTCCAAGTGATGAGTTTTCGGGACGACGAGGACGTGCGTCGGCGCTTGCGGCGCGATATCGCGAAACGCCAGCGTGCGGGGCGACTCCCGGACGACGGTCGCCGGGATCTCGCCATCGACGATCCGGCAGAACAAGCAGTCGGACATGAGGCTCCTCATCGAGGTCGGTAGTCTCGCACGCTCATCATGCGATAGTCCTAGATAGCCGTGGGAGACAGTGCGATAGCCGTGGGAAATCGCGGAGACCTTGATAGTCCTGGGCGGTAAACCTGCTCAACGAGTCGCGCGTCAACGCGGCATGAGCAAGACCGCCGGGGCCCTCTTGGCCGACATGGGGAGTCGAGCGTTGCTGGGTCAATCCGAGGGGCACTTCGAGACGGCGAGCGCCGACGAAGCGGTCACCGACTTCTACCGCACGCACTACGCCGGCCTGGTCCGGCTATCGGCAATCCTGCTCGGCGATCCGGGCATGGCCGAAGAGGTCGTGCAAGACGCGTTCGTCGCGATGCACGGCTCCTGGAACCGGCTGCGCGACCCCGACAAGGCAGTTGCCTACCTCCGCCAAGCCGTCGTCAACCGGTCACGGTCGAAGCTGCGGCACCGCACGGTCGTCGCGAAGTACCCGCAAGCGCCGCCGCCCGACGTGCCAAGCGCGGAGTCATCCGCCGTCGCCGCGGTTGAACGGGCTGAGGTGCTTGGCGCACTGCGCGAATTGCCGCGCCGGCAACGCGAAACCCTGGTTCTGCGTTACTACGCCGACCTTTCCGAGATTCAGATCGCCGACACGCTCGGCATCAGTCAGGGCGCCGTCAAGAGCCATGCCTCCCGTGGCCTGGCCGCCCTTCGCAACCGCCTGGAGAAAACGTCATGAGCGACCGCGCGGGTCGAAACGGGCCCGACCGTCCCGGCGACGAAACCCCTGAAGAGACCGCCCGCCGCCTGCGGGACGCGCTCGCGCACGAGGCCAGCGCCGTCCAGCCTTCTGCCGACGGGCTGCGAGTCATCAGGGAAAAGATCCGGGCCGACCGGCGCGGCCACCGCGCCTGGCTTCGGCCGCTGGCGGTCGGCACCGCGGCGCTAGCGACAGCCGCGGTTGCTGTGATCGTCGTTGTCGTTGTGAAGCCGCAGACGACCGGTGACAACACTCACCCGGCGCCGCTCGCGTCGTCGCCGCCACCGAGCAGCTCGCCAGTGTCGTCACCGCCTGCGAGCCCCGCGGCGAGTGCCGGCAAGCCGCACCCCGTGACGATCTTCTACGTCGGCAAGCTGAAAGACCCCCAGCAACTGCTGTTCAGCCAGACCGTCACCCGACCCTGGCCCGCCGCCAACGCTTTCGTCGGAGACGCCGTCACCGCGATGCTGACGACCACGGCCGACGATCCCGACTACCTGAGCTACTGGCCGGCTGGCACCACGGTGCGCGGAGTCTCGATCCAGAACGGCACCGAGGCGGTCGTCGACCTCTCAACCGAGGCCGGCAACCCCGACCCTGATGCGCTCGGCATGGGCGCGATCAGCGCCCAGCAGCTCTTCTACACGGTGCACGGCGCCGCCCCGAAGATCGACTCGGTCGAGCTGCGCATCGACGGCAAGCCGGTTACCTCGCTGTGGGGCTCGACCATTGCCGACCCGATCACTGCCGAGCCGGCGTGGCAGGTGTTCTCCCACGTGTGGATCAACTCCCCCGCCGACAACGCCACGGTGGCGCCCGCCGTCACGATCAAGGGCGACGCGACGGTCTTCGAAGGCACAGTCAGCTGGCAGGTGCTGATGCACGGCGACGTGCTGCAGCAGGGTGCGGCGCAGGCCACCGCCGGAGCGCCTGAGCAGGGCACCTGGTCGGTCAACCTCACGCTGACGGCGGGAACCTACACGATCCGGGCGTTCGAGAGCTCGGCGAAGGACGGCAGCCCGACCTACGTCGACGACAAGGTCATCACCGTTCAGTAGCTGCTGTCCAACGGCCGCTGTTCGCCAGGAC
>JBOGEK010000128.1:0-4682 GCA_050743645.1 Acidothermaceae bacterium | reverse complement strand
ACCGGCGTGTTCACGGTCGCGACCGCAGCCACCGCCATGTACCTCGTCGCGGAGCGCTATGCCACCGCCATGGCCGCCGGCAAGCGGGTGCGGTTCGCCGCGTTCGCGCGGATCATGCCCGATCCCGACACGCTCGACCGCACCGCGTATCGGGCGTACGCCTTCGCGTTCCCGATCTGGACCTTCGCCGTGGTTGCCGGGGCGATCTGGGCCGAAGCCGCCTGGGGCCACTACTGGCAGTGGGACCCGAAGGAGACCTGGGCCTTCATCACCTGGATCGTCTACGCCGGCTACTTGCACGCCCGGGCGACTGCCGGCTGGCGCGGCCGCAACGCCGCGTACGTGGCGATGCTCGGGTTCGCCACGATTATCTTCAACTTTTTCATCGTGAACATCTTCATCAGCGGCATGCACTCCTACGCCGGCGTCTGACCCACCCCAGCTTCACTTCAGGGGCTGGCGCCTGGAGGTTGGTAGACATCGGGCGGGCTCTAGACCCCCGAACGTCTACCAACCTCACGCCACCCGACCCGGGTGGCGCCGCACCCATGCGAGCGCACCCCAAGCCAGGCGCACCCGGCCAGGCCCACCCATGGTCGGACGACGAAACCCCGCGAACAGCGGGCGCCTTCTCGTAATGCGACTTTTACCTGGCGGCGTGATCGCGAAATGAGCGCGTAACAGGACTGCGTCAAGCTTCCGGCCATGCCAGCTGCGTTCAGTGCGGGCGACACCGCCTGGGTGATGGTCAGTGCCGCGCTCGTGATGTTGATGATCCCCGGCCTTGCGCTCTTCTACGGGGGCATGGTCAGGGCGAAGAGCGCGCTCAACATGCTGATGATGAGCATCAGTTGCCTGGCCGTCGTCACCGTCGTGTGGCTGCTCTACGGGTACTCGCTAGCCTTCGGACCCGACGCGTTCGGTGGCCTCATCGGCACCTTGAAGTTCGCCGGCATGGACGGCATCGGCGAGCACAGCCTCAGTGGTTCGGTGCCCACTCTGGTTTTCGCGAGCTTCCAGTTGATGTTCGCGGCTATCACCACCGCGTTGCTGAGCGGCTCGATTGCCGACCGCGCCAAGTTCGGTGCGTGGCTGGTGTTCGTGGCGGTGTGGTCCACTGCGGTCTACTTCCCGATCGCCCATTGGGTGTTCGACGGTCAGGGCTGGATCGCCGCCCACCTGCACACGCTCGACCTGGCCGGTGGCACCGTCGTCGAGATCAACTCCGGCGCGTCGGGCCTGGCTCTCGCGTTGGTGCTGGGCAAGCGGATCGGCTTCAAGCGCGATCCGATGCGACCGCACAGCCTCCCGCTCGTGGTGCTCGGCGGCGGCCTGCTATGGTTCGGCTGGTTCGGCTTCAACGCCGGGTCGGCGTTGACCAGCGGCGGGTTGGCCGGCACGGCTTTCTTCAACACCCAAGTTGCCGGAGCCGCCGGCGTGCTCGGCTGGCTCGCCGTCGAGAAGCGCCGCGACGGTCACGCCACCACCCTCGGTGCGGTGTCAGGCGCCGTCGCCGGCCTCGTCGGCATCACCCCGGCATGTGGGTCGGTCAACCCGATGGGCGCGCTGGTCGTCGGTGCGCTCGCCGGCGTCGCCTGCAGCTACGCCGTCGGGCTGAAGTTCCGCCTCGGCTACGACGACTCGCTCGACGTCGCCGGAGTTCACGGCGTCGGCGGCATCGTCGGCACCCTGCTCATCGGCGTCCTCGCTACTGCTGCGGTCACCGGGCACGCGCGTGGCCTCTTCTACGGCGGCGGGCTCGACCAGCTCGGCCGCCAGGCAGTTGCAGTCGTCGTGGTCGGTGCGTACGCCTTCGTCGTCACCTGGCTGATCGCCAAGGGAATCGACCGCTGGCTGGGCTTCCGCGTGAGCCACGACGACGAGCTCGCCGGACTCGACCTGCTCGTGCATGGCGAGTCGGCCTACGACATCGGCACTCACACCGCCGGCATCGGACACCGCATCACCGGCCACCACCACGACCAGCGCGACGGTCAGCGCGATGACCAGCACGACACGCAGGTCGTCGCCTCCAGCGAGGGCGAGTCGATCTCTGCGAACATTCGCCAGTGAGACTGATCACCGCCGTTATCAAGCCTTTCAAGCTGGACGACGTCAAAGCTGCCCTCGAAACGCTGGGCGTGCACGGACTCACCGTCAGCGAGGCGAGCGGATACGGACGGCAAGGTGGCCACACCGAGGTTTATCGGGGTGCCGAATACCAGGTCGACCTGGTGCCGAAGCTGCGCGTTGAGGTGGTGTGCGACGACGATGACGCCGACGATTTGATCGACGCCATCGTCGCCGCGTCGCGCACCGGCAAGATCGGCGACGGCAAGGTCTGGAGCGTTCCGGTCGAGACGCTGGTGCGGGTGCGCACCGGCGAACGCGGTACTGCAGCTATTTGACCGGCGTCCGGTCCGGCGCGCGCTGGGCGACAGTTATGGACCTAGAGCGCCGCAACTGTCGACCGGTGTCGCCGTTCCGTGGCCAACTCCGTTGTCGGCTCGGCGTGGCGCAGCTGGCTCATCGCGATGCTCCCGAAGGTCGCAACTGCGGCAACCAGGCCGACCACGCCGGCCGCGATGCCGCTGACCGAGCTCGACACCGCGAAGACGACGGCCGCGATCGGCACCCACACCGGCACGAGTGCGGCTCGGCGCAGTCCGATGGTCAGCAGGATCGGGCCGAGCAGCATGCCGACCGTGAACAGCCCGATTCCGATCCCGAAGAGCGGATAGCTGTCTGACCCCGAGTCGATCGCGTGGATCGCGGCCGGGTCAGCACCGCTCTTCGCGTAGACGCCGTACGACCCGTAGAAGCTGGCCGTGTGAATGAGCGACGCGAGCAGGCCGACGACCGTCAGTCCGCCACCGAGAATCGTCAGGACGGCGCCGCGGGCCGGCGCGCTGCGGCCGGCTGCGAGTACACCGGCCAACAGCAGAAAGGACGCCGCCGCCGCGAGCAGGCCGGCCGCCGTCCAGGCAGCCGCGTGGTCGTGCACGGCGGCGGTGATCGACGCGGTGTCGGTCTTTGCCGGCTCGACGGCGCGGCGCAGGACGTCGGCGACCCCAAACGCGATCGCGCCGAGTGCGAGACCAGCGGTGGCGAGGCGAACACGAAGCGGGCTGGTATTCATCGGTGCCCTTTCTCGAGATGAGTGGATGCACCGAGCGTGACGATGCGCGGGTGTCGGCCGCGTCCCTAGCGCAGCGGATTCGGCGTGACGGTCGGATGGTCCGACGACGGCTGCGTTCCGTCGCGTGACGGATCGCGATCACCCGCAATGCGGACGTCGACCAGCCGCGTACGCCCTATCGTTTGCGAGATGGCCCTCCCATTCGTGGCACGGCCCAACCGGTCGCGAACGAGGCTGCGCTCCGGTTGGTGGCGTGCTCGCGAAGTGGCCGGTCTCCCCGTTGGCGACCTTGTCATCGCTGGGGTTCTCTGTGTCCTCGGCGTTGCGAGTGCGGCGACCAGGCACCCGCCCGAAGGCGCGCTCACCGTCACGGTTCCTACGGCGCTGGTCATGACCGTCGCACTGGCCTGGCGATCGCGCGCTCCGCTCGCGAGCCTGGTGGTCGTTTTGGTCGCTGGCGACGCCCAGACCCTCGCATCGAAATCGCCGGGCTCGCTTTGGGCGTTCGCCTGCTATTTGCTGGTGGCGTATTCGGTGGCCGCCAAGACGTCGTCGGAGGGTCGGGCCGCTGTCGGCGGCAGTCTCGTCGTCGTTGCGCTGTGGCTGCAGGAGATGCACGACCACGGGGCCGACTATCTGTTCATCGTGATCGTGTTCGGCGGCGTGTGGTTGCTGGGTCGCGCCGTCCGGCAATGGCAAGCACGTGCGACCAGTGCCGAACGGAATCAAGACGATCGAGCGATCGAAGCAGTGGCCGACGAACGCGCCCGCATCGCTCGCGAACTGCATGATCTCGTCGCCCACGGGGTCAGCGTGATTGCGATTCAGGCGGACGCCGCAGAAGCCGCCCTCGATCACGACCCTGAACTCGCCCGCGAACCGTTGCGGGCGATCAAGACGAGTTCGCGGGAGGCGCTCGACGAGATGCGCCGGTTGCTGGCGTTATTGCGCATCGACGATCAGGCCGGGCCTCGGCGCCCACAGCCGGGCCTCGGAGAGCTCGACGGGTTGGTCGACTCGGTGCAGCGCGCCGGGCTCCCGGTCCGCGTCGTGATCGACGGCACCGCCGACCATCTGCCGCCCGGCGTCGACTTGGCCGCGTTCCGCGTCGTGCAGGAAGGGCTGACCAACGTGCTGAAGCACGCCGGCGCGGTGCCGACGCGAGTGTCGGTGCGTTACGCGCTCGACGCGGTGACCGTGCAGGTCAGCAACGACAAGCCATCCGGGCACCGACCGTCGTCGCCGCGGGTCGGTGGGGGCCACGGCCTGGTCGGTCTCCGCGAGCGTGCCGCGATCGTGGGCGGTGAGTTGGTGGCCGGCCCAGACCCGAACGGCGGTTTCACGGTGCGGGCTCGACTTCCGAGAAGCGCGGCGCACTTGTGACGCGGGTGTTGCTGGTCGACGACCAGGCGCTGGTGCGCGCCGGATTCCGGCTGATTCTCGAACTCGAACCGGATATGGAAGTCGTGGGCGAGGCTGCCGATGGCGCGCAGTGCCTGCGCATGACCGCGTCCGAGCATCCTGACGTCGTGCTGATGGACAT
>JBOGEK010000127.1:0-7851 GCA_050743645.1 Acidothermaceae bacterium | reverse complement strand
GTTGAACACCTGCCCGGTCGGCTCGCCACCGGGAATCGAGATCGTCAACGGAACCTTCGCCAGCGAGGGCGGTGTCGTCGCACCGCGATAGAGAGTGGCGACGTCAGCGCCGTTGTCGGAGATCCACAGCGGGGTCGCTGACGCACCGGTGCCGAACGACATGCCCCAGGGATTCACCAGGCTTGGGTCGACGAGCGCGGCCTTGCCGGCCTGGTCTGAGATCAGGTTCGTCTGGGTGATCGCGACGCCCTGCATCTCGCCCAGTTCGTGCCCGGTCGCTATCCCGGCCGGCACGACGGCGAGCCCCGAGGCGACGGCGGCGGCGCCGACAATCGCCATCGACGTCCGCCACGATCGGTAGTTTCGGGTTCGGTGTTGCCGTGTTCGGTATTGCCACGTTCGATGCTGCGCGGTCGCGGACATGTGGCCTCCCCACGGGTCGGCCGGGCCAGGCGCCCGGCTCACCGGCCAGACACGACGTCAACCCGTGATCGGTTCACCGGTGTCGCGTGTCGTGCGTAGGCGCGCAGTTTTGGTCGCACGAGTGCGGTTGGCACGGGTACTGGCGCTGGCGCGGCGGTTGCGGGTCCATGCCAGCGCCACGGCACCCAGATAAGCCAGCGTCGCCGCGCTCATGATCGCGAAACTCGGTGGCACGGTCGGCACATAGAAGCTGAACAGCAAGCCAACCCACATAGAGCCGACGCCGATAGCCGCCGACAAAAGCATCGCAACAAAGGGCCGATTGGTGAGCCGGCGGGCGGCGCCCGCAGGCGCAGCGATCAGGCCGAGCAAGAGCAAGGCGCCGACGGTCTGTGCCGACTCCGCGCACACCACTCCGACCAAGGCGAGGAAGCCGATACCGAGCAACCGCACGGGAACCCCACGTGCTGCCGCGACCGCCTCATCGAGGCTGGCGAAAAGCAGGGGTCGCGCGATCAGCGCCATCACCGCGCAGGCCGCTATCGCAATAACGGCAACAAGTTTCGCGTGGCTCGACGAGATGCCGAAGATCGAGCCGAATAAGTACGTGACGTTCGCCGTGCTGTTGCCGCTGCTGTGCCGTGTCGTGTAGAGCGTCAGAAAGAATGAACCCAGCCCGAGAATCCAGGCAAACGTCGAACCGATCGCAACGTCGTCGGGACGCCCCCGCATGCCGAGCCCGGCCATGGCGCAGGCTGTCGCGACAGTGGCGATGATCAGGCCGACCCGCGGATCGAAGCCGAACGCGAGTGCTCCGAGCGCCCCGGTATACGCCACGTGTCCGAGTGCATCGCTGCTGAAAACCTGGGTGCGCAGGACGAGAAAGTAGCCGACGAATCCGGCGGCGAGAGCGCTGGTCGTACCCGCGAGGAGCGCGCTCCGCATGAATGGCTCGGCCCAAAAGCCAGCGGCAGCAACCGTTTCGGGGGCCATCACGCGACCACTCCTACCGGTTGTGCCGTTGCGGTCGGACGACGCTGGCGCAGCCGGGTTGCCGTTGCCGCGATCGCGAGCAAGTAGCCGCCGAACGAGAAGCTGCTGATGCAAAACCCCAGCGGGTACAGCTGGTAGTACGCGAGGGTGATCCCACCCCAGGTCGCCAGCAGCCCGAACACGACCGTCAAAAACATGCTGATCGCGGGCCGGCAGGTAAGGCGTTGTGCGGTGGCAGCGGGCATCACGAGTAACGAGAAGACGAGCAGTGCGCCCGCGATCTGGCTCGCTTCGGCGGCCGCTGCGCCGAGCACGATCAGGAAGACGAATCCGAGACGTTGAACCCTGACCCCGCGCGCGGCGGCGACGTCGGCGTCAACCGAGCTGAAGAGCAACGGCCGGCCGAAAACTGCGACCACGACGAGAACCCCGAGCCCGACACCGCCGAGCGTGATCACCTGCGAATTCGTGACGGCGAATGAGCTACCGAACAGCGGTGCGTTCACGCCGTTCGAAAACCCGTGGTAGAGCGAGACGAACAGAAATCCGCTCGCGAGCACGAATGCTTGCACGACACCGACGACGGCCGACTCTTCGCTGAACCCGCCGGCACGTCCGGTACGCGCCACGAACGCGATGGCAACCGCTGCGGCCAGCGAGAAGGAGAAGTACCCGATCGTGGTGCTGATTCCGAGCAAGGTTGCTGCGGCCGCGCCGGGGAAAGCCGACACAGCAAGGGTGTGACCGGCGAACGTCTGCTTTCGCAGCACCATGAACCACCCGACAATGCCAGCGACGATCGCGACGATCGTGCCGGCACGAAATGCGTTCACCATGAACGGGTAGCTGAGCATCTCGCGTAGGTCGGCAGCGAGGTTCCACGACCACGGCGGGTTCGGCGGCGCGCTCGCGAGCACCCGGACCATCGAAACCATGGCGTCGGTGCTCATCGCAGCGGCTGGCCGGTGTGCCGGTCGGCGTGGTGGGCCGGCGCTTCGGGTTGTCCGACCACCACGAGCTGGCCGTCCGACGTCCGCAAGACCTCGATCTGTGTCTGGTAAAGGCGGCTCAGATTGGCTGACGTGATGACCTCACTCGGTTTCCCGCACACGGCACCGCCGCCTGCGAGGTACACGACCTGATCGAGGTAGGCAAGGATTGGATTCACGTCGTGCGCCACCATCAACACGGTGACGCCGCGTTCGGTGCAGATTCGCTTGATCAGTGCAGCAATCGAGCTCTGGTTGGGCAGGTCGAGGCTGTCGAGTGGCTCGTCGAGAATCAACAATCGCGGACGACGCACCAGTGCCTGCGCGATCAGCAACCGTTGTTGTTCGCCACCGGATGCGTGGCCGACGGGCCGCGTTGCGTATTCGGCAGCCCCGACGAGATCGATCACCTGCTCGACGCGCGCGTGCGCAGCTCGTGCGCGGGCACCCCATGGCAGCGGAAACCCCCAGCGGTCGCCATCGAGACCGAGTCGGACGACGTCGACCCCGCGCACCCGCGCCGAAGGGTCGAAGCTTCGCCGCTGCGGCAGGTAGCCGATCTCGCGGCTCGCGTTACCGGGAGCCTCGCCGAGAATCCGGGCCTCTCCGGCTGCGAGCGGAAGCAATCCGAGGGCCGTTTTCACCAGGGTCGATTTTCCAACCCCGTTCGGACCCAAGATCGCGACGAACTGGCCCGCCGGAATCTCGAGGTCGACGTCATGCCAGAGCAGCCGATCACCGACCCGCACCGCCGCGTCGCGAAACCGCACCGCTGGTTCGTTCATGCTGCACGCTCCGACGTCACTACGGCCGCTGCCGCTGCCGGCGCCGCTGACGCGGCTGTGGCGGTTTTCGCTTTGGCCAGGGCGTTTTCGAGGGCCTTCAGCTGGGCGACCTGCCAGCTCTGAAAAGTGGCGCCTGTGGGTTGGAGGGTTTCGGTGATTGTCGTCACGGGAATGCCGGCCGCTTTCGCCTCGTCTACCTGGGCCTGCACGTCAGGGGTCGCATTTTGGGAGTTGTAGACGTAGACCGTGATGCGGTGCTGCTGGATCTGCCTGTCGATCGTCGTCTTGTCGGACGCTGTCGGCTCGCTGCCTTCACTGATCGCGCGAAGGAATCGCGGCGGCGTCACTAGGTCGAGACCCAACGCGGGCGCAAGCATCGCGAAGATGCTCTCAGACGCCCCGACCGGCGTGCCCGCGTACTTCGCCTTGATGTCGGCGATCAGCGCGTTGTAGTCGGCCAGACCGGTCGTTTGGAACGTCTGCCGTGTTGACGCGAAGTATCCGGCGTCGGCCGGGTCGGCCTTCGTGAGGCTCGCGGTGATCGCCGCCACGACCTGCTTGACGTCGGTCGGGTTGTACCAGCGGTGTGGGTTCGCATCGCTTGGCGCGCCAACGAGCTTGCCGACGGTGATGACCTGGCGGCCGCTGGTCGGATTCGCCGCTACCAGCTTCGACGCCCATGCGTCGTACCCCACTCCGTTGACGATCACGAGCGAAGCCGTCGCCACCGCCCGCGCATCAGCCGCGGTGGGCTCGTAGTCGTGCGGGTCGGTGGCCGGATTGTCGATGAGTGAGACGACGTCGACCTTGTCGCCACCGAGCTGGCTGGCGAGCGAACCCCAGAAGCTTTCAGCTGCGACGACGCTCAACCGCCCGCCGGCGGCACCTTGCGCTCGACTCGTCGCGCAACCGGTCATTGCTCCGCTTGCCAGCAGCCCTACGGCCAGAGTCGAAACGAGGAATTGGCGCCGCTTGACCGTCGCGTTGACTGTCGCGCCGAGCCGGTGGCTCTTCGCCGTCCGTTCTCGTCGCATCGAACTCCCGAGGATGTGCGGGGCGGCTTATCTGGAACCGTTTCAGGTAACCTATCCGGAATGGTTTCCGTTTTCAACAAGCCTCCGATCGACTGGCGCCGATCGGCTAGCCTGTGGGCGTCATGACGACGAATAGCGGCCGCTCGACGCGCCAGAAGCGCGCGCTTGCCGCCGTCGTCGACGAGGCGCAGGAGTTCCGCAGTGCGCAGGAGCTGCACGAGACCCTGCGGGCCAGAGGCGAGCAGGTCGGGCTGACGACCGTTTACAACCAGTTGCGCGCGCTGGCCGAGGCCGGCCTGGTCGACACCGTGAGATCAGCGGACGGCGAAACTCTGTACCGTCGCTGCGACACCAGCGGTCACCATCACCACCTGTTGTGCCGTGCGTGCGGACGCACAGTCGAAGTAGCCGGTTCGACGGTCGAGCGCTGGGCCGAAAAGGTCGCAGCGCAAGCAGGTTTCGTCGATGTCGCTCATACCGTGGAGGTCGTCGGTACCTGTCCTGCCTGCGCAGCAGACAGCGCGCGGCCAGGTCGGACGGCGCGATGAGGCGGGCCGGCGCGGTCGATCGATTCTGCGGGTAGCTGACCGGCAAGCAGTGCTTCGCCGAGAGCGGTCGCCGAATACAACACCGACTTTCCGCGCCGCGCTCGCTCGACCAACCCGGCGGCTACGAGCACCGACAGGTGTTCAGAAACGGTGGCTGTCGCGGCGCCGTGACGGTGCGAGAGCGTCGTCGTGCTGGCCGGTTCGCGAAGAGACAGAAGCAGCACGGCCCGGGTGCGGCCGAGCAAAGCGGCCAGGCTCGGAGCCGTATCGGTCTCGACCGGTTGCCACAACTCGGCGATGCCGCGCGCGGGGTACACGATCGTCGGCGGTGATCCACGCTCGTTCACGACGATCGTGAGCGGCCAAGAGAATGCACCCGGTTGTAGCACGATTCCCTTGCCGTGCAGGCGAATCCGTTCCAGTACCGGACCACCGGCAGCTACCCTCAGCACGCCGTCCGACCACGAAACTGCGGCACTCAGTTCGGGGAGCATGCGGCCGAGTCCGTGGTCGGCCAGCAACTTCGAGTGATGCACGATGTCGGCACTGACCATCGCGTTCACGCGGGGCCAGTGCGCCTCGACGAGTCGATGCCAGCACGCCTCGAGTACGTCGGCAAGCAATCGGCGGCCCTTTTGCGGATGTGCGGCCATATCGAGCAACTGTGGCGACACGGGTTGACCCTGGCGATCGGCGACGACCAGCGCAAGCTGCTCACGAACTCGGGCAATGGGTGTCGCCCGTAGTTGTCGCAACTGTTCGTCGATCGTGGTCGTCGCGGCCCTCGGCGTCGGCGACAGGAAGTCGGGTGTGTAACCACGACGGGGTTGGACGTCGAGCAGCGGGCTGAGGTCGAGATCGGCAAGCTGCGGCCGCACCGCTTCCAGCCACGGCAGGTGGTAGGCCATCTGACGGGCATCGACCAGGCACCGCACCGCCTCGGCGACCTCCCACAACGGCGAGACCGCGAACCTCACGCGGGCCACGTCGGCGGTGGTGAATTGCAGTTCGAACACGGCGCCACGCTATAGCGGCGGCGACGCGAATGGATCTCCGCTGGTGGCAGCGGTCGCCGCGTTTACGTTGAGGGGTGGTCTCGTAGTAGCGGTGATGTCTTGGCTTAGCGTCAGCGCGGTCGTCAGCGGTGGCGAT
Organism: Acidothermaceae bacterium; assembly: GCA_050743645.1. Lineage (GTDB taxonomy): Bacteria > Actinomycetota > Actinomycetes > Acidothermales > Acidothermaceae > JBOGEK01. The sequence goes on along the minus strand of JBOGEK010000127.1, from coordinate 1,927 downwards.
CACGGCTGCTAGTGAACGGCTCCATGATGTGGCTGAATTCCCAGGTCTGCTGGGGGATTCCTGAGCACGTGTCGCCGCCGAATGTGCCTACCGTGCAGTCGCTCGATGATTCCTGATCACGTTGCAGTGCCCAGAACGACAATTCCGCGATTCCCTCGTGCTTAGCCCACGATGCGATCGCGTGCGCGTCGTCGATCGTGAAGATCTCCTTCGGGCCGGTGTCATCGGCCGGGTCGGAACCGTAGTCGTCTCGGCCGATCATCTCGGTGATGCCTACCTTGTGCCACAGCGCATGCCGCGACTCGTGCGGGTAGAGCGCATGCAACGTATCGACGAGATGCCCTGCGGCAGTCTTCGTGTCGGCTGCCATTTCGTGGGTGTTGCCGTCGTAGTAGTCGAACGTCATGATGTTGACGATGTCGACGCGCGCATGGTTTTGCAGCGCATTCGTCAAGACGTAAACACCGCCGCCGCCTGGTTCGTCGTCCAATCCACTTACGTTGGTGGGGAGGGTGTAAACGAACTGCACTGTGCGATGGGTCTGCTCCGCCCAGCGTTCGACGAGGGCGATTGCCTTGTTGCGGCGGTCGATTCCGGCCGGGTTGGTGAGCGAGTTGTCTTCGACGTCCATGTCGAGACGAGTGACGCCGTAGGTGGTGACGACTTTCTCGTACGCGGCAGCGATTTTCTCAACCTTCGAGCAGCTGTCGGCGATCTCGGTGCCCGTGTCGTCTGCACTGTAGCCACCGAACGACGGGATGACGTCGCCTCCCATCGCGCGGATTTTGGCGATGTCGCCGCCGTAATTCGCGGCCGAGACGGCCATGTCGCCGTTCCAGGTGATGTCGCATGATCCGACCGAGGGCGCCTGCAGGAAGGCCATCGTGAGGTACTTCGCGCCCGATGCCTCGGCGAAAGCCGCGGGACTGTCGCTTTCTTGGTAGGCCTCGAAGTATGGCGCGAACACGTGAGCCGGGAGCGGTCGTGCGGCGCGCTGCTGCGTGGCGCCGTTGTCGTGTGCGTAAGCCGTACCGCTCGAGGTGACGAGCCCGGCGACGAGTGCGGCTGTTGCTGCCGTTGCAGAAACCACGCGGGTGCGGCGCATAGATCATCGACCTTCTTCGGTCACCGACAGTTAGGAAAGCTTACAAACAATACGGACGACGCTAGATCTGGGCGTCCGTGCTGTCAAGGCCGAGATGGCTGGTCGTGGCGGCCGGTCAAGCGCTTATCGCCTACGATCGTTGCGGGTCGCCTGAGATTCCGCCCCGGTTGGGGCGATTTCGGGAGCAGCGATTCGGGCGCGGGCGGCGCGGATGCCGACGTTTCGGCGTCCGGTGATCGCCTGCTGCGGGATGGGAGTGTGAGTGGCCGACCGACTGACCGACCGCGCGGGCGGCGAGCCGACTGTGCCGACACCCGAGTCCGTGAACGGGACCATGACCGGCGCGGCGAACGGCCCTGCTGACGAGCCGAACCCCGGGTGGGCCGACGAGACCGCGCCCGACTCAATGAACAGCAGCACTTCTCATCGCGACGGCGAGCACACGTCGCCGCGGCGAATGACGGCTGCAGATGTCGGCAGGGCCGCTGGCGTGTCCGCGGCGACGGTCTCACTCGTGCTCAACGGCAAGGCCGAAGGCCGGGTTACCCCGGAAACCGCCGACCGGGTGCGGGCGGCCGCAAAGCGTCTCGGCTACCGCATCGACCGCCGTGGCCAAAGCCTGGCGACCGGCCGATCAGGACTCATCGGATTCGTCGCGCCCGACACCGCGAACCCATTCTTCGGCTCAGTGCAGATGGGTGTGCTGCACGCACTCGGCAGCGCGTACCAGGTGCTTCTCATGGCGACCGACGTCGGCCAGGGTGTTGCCCGCAAGAATGTCGAAGAGCTGATATCGCTCGGTGTCGACGGCATGATTTTGTT
>JBOGEK010000126.1:0-4256 GCA_050743645.1 Acidothermaceae bacterium | reverse complement strand
GTTGACGAACGACTGCCCGATCATGGTGCCGACGAAGGTCGGCCCGCCCCCGATCAGACCGAGTAGCGCGAGCACTCCCCACGACGGACGGTCTTCTCCCGCGGCTAGCGGAGCGACGATGCCGAAGCCCTCGGTGGCGTTGTGGAGGCCGAATCCGATGACCAGCAGGGTCGCAAGAGCCAGTTCGCCGCTCGCCGCGGATTGGCCGATCGCGAGGCCCTCTGAGAAGTTGTGCAGCCCGATCCCGACCGCGATGAACAGTGCGAGCCGGCGAGCCGGCGTGCCGAGCAACGGGTGCGGAGGTCGTAGTTCGGTGACTGCGGCCGCGCCCGGGCCGAGGCTGGGTCGGTCGCCTGGGGTGGCAGGCCCGTGGCGGACGGCGCGCTTGCCCATCCACCGGTCGTAATAGACGAGGCTCAGCAGACCCGTGCAAAAGCACGCGGCCATGACGGCGCCGTTGCCGGCAACCGGGCCCCAGTGTTTGTCACCGAGAGCGGTGTCGATCGGCTCCCAGGCGTGAGTCAAGACGTCCCACAACAAGAAGATCAGGATGCCGATCGCGATGCCGTTCAACATCGTCTTCATCACCGGCATCGGGCGACGCAACCGGCCGATTGGCAAGCCGAGGTAGATGGTGACTCCGGCGATGGCGCCGAGGAGCGCGATCTCGGTAGAACTCACTGGCATCCTTGCGTCGAAGTGAAGCTGCGGTTGCGTGGCGAACTGGCAGTGCACTGAGGGTACCCTAACTCGTCCTACGTACCCCACCCCACCTGGCCGCCGACAGACATGCCCCTCCCAGAGGTCGCAGCGCCGAGAGCCAACCTTGTCGTCATGGCGCAACGGCTGGTCCGAACTATCGCGTCTCGATATAGGTGACGATTTCTTTGCCGCCAATGCCGAGATGCTGAAACCGACAGAAAAGCTTAGCCGACAGCCCATCTCTGAGTTCCCAAACGAATATCTTTGCGCACTTGGGGGTATTCGCTTGTTGTTAAGGGGTCGAAGGGCGCCGGCGGAGACGATGCCCCGTCCGACGACTGGTCGTTTCCCTCGATTGAGGTGATAAGCATGGCAACGCGTGATCCAAGGATGGGCAACGCAACGACGAGAGAGCCGTATCCGCGAGACGGCGGGGTGTCACGGGATTGGTACGAGTTGGCTGTCGCCGACGACGAAACTGCGTGGAGATCGCGTACTCGTGTTGTGCTGAGCCCGATGGCGGCGCCCTCGATTATCGGATTGTTCGGCTTTATGGGCGCGACCTTGATGGTCGGCGCTTGGCAGGCCGGCTGGTACGGATCGGCGGCGACGCCGGGAATTGTGTGGCCGTTCGCAATATTCTTCGGCGGTCTGGCGCAGCTGGTAGCCGGTTTCTATGCATTGCGGGCGCGTGACGGTGTCGCCGTTGCTGCGCACGGCACATGGGGCGCCTTCTGGCTCGGTTGGGGCGTTCTGCAGCTGCTCGTCGCGACGAAGGTCATGCCTCCCATTCCGCTCGGCGCAACCAACACCAGCTTCGCGTTCTGGTTCATCGTGCTCACGCTGATCACAGGAATGGCTGCGATCGGTGCGATGGGCAGCAGCCTCGGCGTGGCGGCGGTGCTTTGGACCCTTACCGTCGGTTCGGCGTTGACGGCTGCGGGCTTCTACTCCGGCAGCCTGAACGTCCAGCGTGCTGGTGGTGTGCTCTTCGTGATTTCTGCCGCGATCGCTTGGTTGGTTGCGAGCGCGATGATGTTCGAGAGTGCATTCGGTCGAACGATCATCCCGCTAGGCAAATACTCCAAAGCGGCGAACATTCCTGGTCGGGCCGCAGCGCACCCGATCGAGTACTCCGCAGGCATGCCGGGCGTGAAGATCGGGCAATAATCCGCCGAAGAACCGCCACCTGATACTCAGGGGGCTGGCAGGCATGGAAAGCGGGCGGGCGCGCATCGCGCCCACCCGCTTTGCTTGACCTTTCGGCGTCGGTTATTTCGACTCGCTCTTCATCGCGTCGCGGACCTTGTCGAGCATCGAGGCGAACGGGCCGGCGAGGTAGTTTGCCGTCGTCGTCTTCGCGCTCGGATGTGGGTGCGTCGGGGCCATCTTCTCGGCCATCTTGATCCGCTTGCCCATCTTCGTGAGTTCTTCGGGGGTCTTCGACGCCCGCACGCCGGGGAACTCCTCGTGTTCCTCGTGTTCGGCGTGGGCCAGCACCGACTTCTTGAACTCAAGGAACTTCGGCATGAACTCGGGGGCGTCGCAGCCCAGTTTTTCGAGCTTGGCGAGTACCTCTTTCGCCTCGTTTTCTTCGCTCATCCGGGCGTCGGCGACTGCTTCCCCGTTCGGTACTGACTTTCGGGTCACCGGGCGCAAGACCTCTTCCTCGGCCGTCTCGTGGACGGCGAGAAATGCCCGCAGGTGATCGAACTCGCGCTGGCGGGTCTCGCCCTGCGCGCTCTCCACCATGGCGAACAGCTCTTTTACCTGGTTGTGCTGGCTGAGCAAGATGTCGATCGCGTCGGCGTTGTCGCTGATCGTGTCGGCAATATTCTTGGCATCCATCGAGCCGCCCTCCTGTTGCTTTGATCTTCCGGGACGTTCCGGCGTCGGGATTGACACAACTGTGTCCCCGTGCCCCAAATGGGTACCTCGCGTCCGACGGCCGAAACCACTGAGGCAGGTTTTTGCGACGGTTGGGAGGTTCGCTTCCTCGTCGGCTAGTGTCGCGAGTCCTGCGGCGTCCAATCGAAAACGAAGACGACCGCGTCGTCGTCGAGATCGCCGGTGTGCCGGTGCAGCGCGGCGATCATTTCGCTGGCGGCCTCCCCGGTCGGGACGTTGGCCGTCGAAATGATCGCCTGCGCGAGCAGCTTTTCACCGAACGCCTCGGTCGTGATCGTCGTGCCGGTCGCGGCGTGGACGCCGTCGCTGATGACAACCAGGCGGTCGCCGGGCGCCAGGTCGAGTGGTTGCGGGTCGTAGCGGGTCTCGTCGAACATGCCGAGCGGCAGCTGGGCGTCGGGAGTGAGCCTCGTGGTTTGTGCAGCGCGCACCCTGAACAACTGCGGCGAGCCTGCGTCGACGACGACCGCTCGCCACTGCCTGAGGTCGATTTCGACGAGCGCTGCGGCGACGTACGTCGCGCCGGAATAGTGCGCGTACAGCGCCTGGTCGGCAAGTGCTGCCTGGTCGGAAAGCGTGAGCCCCGCCCGACGCGCGTTTCGTAAGGACGTCGCGCACAAGGTTGTCGCCAGGGCTGCGGGCACGCCTCGCGTGGTTCCGTCGCAGACGGCGATGGTGAGGATGTCGCCGTTGATCGACCAGTCGAAAGTGTCGCCGGCAACCGAGTAGGCCGGCTCGAGGAGTCCGGCGACGTCGAATCGGGGGTCGGCATGCGACGTTGGTGGTAGCAGAGCCCACTGGAGTTCGGCCGCCAGTGTCAGCGCACGCGAACGTCGGTACCTCTCGAAATGGTCGGTGTAGCGTCCGGCCGCGGCGATGTGCTGGCCGAGTGCTCCGGCTATCACCTGCAGCGCATCCACGTCGCCGCTCGTCAACGTGGTTTCAGCCAGCACGTACAAGACTCCGAGTCGAGCACCCCTGTCGTCTACCGGCAAGTAGGCCTCGGTAGTGCTTTCAGCGAAGGTGATTGCGGCTCGCTGTGTGGTGAACACCCGACCGGTGATGCCATCGGCCAGTGAGCGGGTGGTAGCTGGCGTGGCCTGGTCAACAGCGCTCAGCGCGGTGAGCTGGTAGTCGGCGAGCCAGAGCTGGCAGCTCAGCTGGTGCTCGTCGAGTGCTGACCGCAATGCGGTGAAGACGGATTCCGGTGCGGCGGCGTGCATGATAGAGAGAACGTCGAGGTACGAGCCCCTGGTTGGTTGTGTCGGTTGCGGCTGTGCGCGGCGAGGTTGGTTTGCGCCGGGTGTTTGGCTCGTCATTTGGGGCGCCTGCCTGATGTGGATCGGTGAGATCGGCGAGAGGGGTGTGAGGTTGTGGCCACGCCATTGAACGCCGCTGCGCCTGCCGCCCGCACGCCGGACGCCGCTTCGGCGGTTGCCCGTACGCGTGACGCCGAGGTTGCCGCCATCCACGACGCGGCCGAGGCTCTCGTCGCGACCTGGGCGCATTCGTACGAGTCTGCAGAAGGTCGAGTCTCGACCTCGCAGCTGCGGGCCATCATCGCGATCGACCGAGCCGGGTGCCTCACGGTGAGCCAACTGGCCGACGACTTGGGTGCGATGGTCTCGTCGGCGAGTCGGCTCTGT
>JBOGEK010000125.1:0-10122 GCA_050743645.1 Acidothermaceae bacterium | reverse complement strand
AGCTGAAGGTGAACCAGTTGATGTTGACGAAGTCTTGCCCGGAGCCGGTGGTGAACTTCAGGTAGACGGTGTGGGTGCCGGTGGTGGCGGTGATGTTGGCGGGGATGGTTTGCCAGGTTTGCCAGCCGCCGGTGTTGCCGAGGGCGAAGCTGCCGATCGCGGGGTTGGTGAGCGAGTCGAGGTGGACTTCGACCAGCCCGGTCACCCCGGAGGGGGCACCGGAGGCGACGCGGGCCTTGAACTGGGTGAGCGGGCTGGTACCGAAGTTGACGCCGTTGTATTGCAGCCAGTCGCCGTTGCTGATGTAGCCGACGTCTTGGCCGCCGCCGGTGTCGGTGGTGGTTTCGGTTTGGGTGCCGGATTGGGCGTTGTCGGATTCGGCTTGGATGGTGCCGGTCGCCGAACCGCCACCGCCCGTGCCACCGCCACCGCCCGTGCCGCCGCCGCCGCCGGTGGTGGTGAACAGTGCGGAGGTCCAGTGTTGGGCGGTGCTGCCGTTGCAGTCCCAGATTTGCAGCCGGGCGCCGTTGGTGGTTGATCCGCTCGGGTCATCGAGGCAGCGCCCGGATTGCGGGTTCAGCAGCGAGCCGTTGGATTGCAGCACCCATTGTTGGGAGCCGGTGTTGTTGCAGTCATACAACTGGACCTTGGTGCCGTTGGTGGTGCCGCCGGAGGTGACGTCCATGCAGCGGCCCAGGGTTTGCAGGGTGTTGTTGGTGTAGGTCCAGTGCTGGTCGACCGCTGAGGTTTGGCAGTCCCACAACTGCACGGCGGTGCCGTTGCCGCCGGTGTCATCCCCGGAGACGTCGATGCACTTACCACCAGGCCCGGTGATCGTGCTACCAGTGATCGTGCCACCACCGCCACCGCCGGAACCCCCGCCGCCGGGCGCCTTGTTGTAGACCGCGACCCAGTCGATGTTCATTTGACCGCCGGAGATCGTGCTGGCGTTGGGTCCGCCGCCGAAGGCGTTCGGGAATCCGCCGCCCATCGCGAGGTCGTAGATGATGAAGAACGGGTGGTCGACCGCGTTCGACCAGGTCGTGGCGTCGACTTGGTTCGCGTTGACCGAGAAGTATTCGCTGCCGTCGAGATACCAGCGGATCTGCTCAGGCGACACCGACCGGTCGATTTGCACTGCGTAGGTGTGGTAGCCGGTCTGGCAGCCCGAGCATGCGTGTTCACCGCTACCGATGCCGGTCGATTCATTGCAAGGCCCACCGGGGTTGGTCCCGCAGTGCAAGGTGCCGAATACCGAGCTACGGCCGTTGATGTCTTCCAAGATGTCGACCTCGCCGATACCCGGCCACACCCCGCCGTTGCGCAGCCCGTTACCGAGCATCCAAAATGCCGGCCAATATCCGGCACCGTTGGAGGTGTTGACGTTCGGCTGCTGGATCGACGACACCATTTCCACGATCCCGCCTGCCGGCGCGCCAAAGCTATCGGCGTTGGTCTCGATCCGCCCCGACGTCCAGCCGGAGTTGGGGTCGGTGCCGGAGTGCAGCGCCTTGATGACCAAATGACCGTTGCCGTCTTGGTAGACGTTGGAGGTGCTGTTCGTCATCGTCTCGATCTCACCGGTGCCGAACACGCCCTGGCCGGTGTCGTACTTCCAGTTGCCGTCGACACCCGAACCGGCGGCACCGCTGAAGTCATCGCTCCAGGTTGTGGTCCACCCCGAGGGGGGGCCGGGCACGGCCGCCGACGCCGGACCGCCGAGGGCGACCAGACCGATGGTGGCTGGGACGGCGGCGGCGATCGCCGTGACAAGAGTCGCGACACTGGCGCGCCAGCGCGGCCGTCGTAGCGCGCGCGACGTTGGGCTGAGGTTTTTCTGGGCGATCCGATTCATGCTCTTCCGAACCTCCTGGAATGGGGCCGAGGGGCCCCCGTCGCCTCGCTGTGAGAGCGCTCCCAAGAAACAGAACGTAGAGCCGAACAAGCCGATTGGGAAGAGGGTGAACTGGGTGATTTCGATTTATCGCCAAACGACAGTTCGGACGACGGCAACGCGGCAATCTGGTCTAGACCAGACAAGAGTCAGCGGTTCGCGGCCGGCCGCCACAATACGTCGCCCGTGCCGCCGGCCTCGTTGCTGTTGGCGTAACGGGCCAGCACGAACAGCAGGTCGCTCAACCGGTTAAGGTAGCGGGCCGGGGGCTCGGTCATGGTCTCGCCGAACTCCGAAATTGCCTGCCACGTATGGCGTTCTGCGCGCCGCACGATCGTTCGGGCGACATGCAAAAGGGCCGCCCCTGCGCTGCCGCCCGGGAGCACGAAGCTGTCGAGCTTGCCGAGCTTGGCGTTGTAGTCGTCGATCGCGGCCTCGAGCCGTTCGACGTCGGCGTCGAGGATGCGCAGCGGCTCGTAGCGCGGGTTCTCGACGATCGGCGTCGCGAGATCGGCGCCGACGTCGAACAAATCGTTCTGCACCCGCACCAGAAGGTCGCGCACGTCGGAAGGCAGCCCGCCCAGAGCAACGGCAACGCCGATCGCGGAGTTGGCTTCGTCGCAATCGCCGAACGCTTTGAGGCGCGGATCGTCCTTCGCGGTGCGCGAACCATCGACGAGCGCAGTGGTGCCGTTGTCGCCGGTCTTGGTGTAGATGCGGGTCAAATGCACGGCCATCCGGCTACCCTACTGGCGAGCTGTCGGCCGATCACACCCTCGGTCCCCTAGGCTTCGCCCGTGTTGGATCACGTGCTCGCGACGCGCTACGTCGCGCCGCTACGCGAAGGCGGCTCGCTGCCCGGCCTGGTCGAAGCCGACGACTGCGGCACGTACGTGGTCAAGTTTCGCGGCGCGGGCCAGGGCGCGAAGGCGCTCATCGCCGAAGTGATCGTCGCGGCATTGGCCCGAACCATCGGCCTGCGAGTGCCGGAGTTGCGCGCCATTGAACTCGACCCTGCGATCGCGCGCTACGAGGCCGACGAAGAAGTACAAGACCTCCTCAATGCCAGCATCGGCCTCAACTTGGGCGTCGATTTCCTGCCGGGTGCGCTCGGCTTCGACGGTGCCTCAGCCAAGCTCGATCCGGCCGAAGCCTCGACCATCATGTGGCTCGACGCGTTTGTCGCCAACGTCGACCGCTCATGGCAGAACCCGAATTTGCTCATATGGCATAAGCAATTGTGGTGCATCGATCACGGCGCAGCCTTGTATTTCCACCATGGGTGGACGAAACAGCGGAGCCAGCATGGGTGGACTCAACAGCAGAGTCAGAGCCACCACGGATCGCAGTCGGACGACGGGGGCGCGCAGCGTTTCGCCGTCCAGCCTTATGCGTACGACAAGCACATCATGAGCGCATATCTCGACCGTGTGCCGGCCGCTGACGCGCGGCTGGCCGGGCAGTTGACGGCGGCCGCGATCGAAGCAGCGGTCGCAGACGTGCCCTCCGAATGGCTTGGGTCGGCAACCGACCGTGAGCGCTACGTCGAGTATTTGCTTGCGCGGGTCGCCGAACCGCGCCGCTGGTTACCCGGAGCGGCGGCATGAACCGGGTGCCGTTCGAGTACTTCGCGATCCGCTGCATGCCGCGGGTCGACCGTGGCGAGTTCGTCAACGTCGGCGTCGTGCTCTACAGCCAGGACGCCGATTTTCTGGGCGCTCGCAGCGAGTTGTCGACCGACCGGCTCGCGGCGCTCGCGGCCGGCGTCGACGTCGAGGCGGTCTCGGCGGCGCTCGCCACCATCGAGGCGGTGTGTCGGGGCGATGCGCGCGTGGGGGAGGCGGGGTCCGGCAGCCTTGGCAAGCGATTCGGTTGGCTGGCCGCGCCACGCAGCACTGCGCTGCAGCCGGGCCCGGTGCACGGCGGGCTCACCGACGATCCGGCAGCCGAGCTCGAACGACTGCTCGACGTGCTCGTTCGGTGATCTTGCGGCGACGCCGTTACGATGCCGGGCGTGGAGCGGATCAGGGTCGTCGGTGGTCGCAGGCTGGTCGGTGAGGTCTCGGTCACCGGCGCGAAGAACAGCGTGCTGAAGCTGATGGCGGCGGCGCTGCTCGCACCCGGACGCACCACGATCACCCAGGTGCCCGGCATCCTCGACGTCGACATCATGGCCGAACTGCTGCGCCGGCTCGGGTGCGACGTCGAAACTGCGAGCAGCCGGCTGATCATCGACGTGCCGGAGAAAGTCGGCGACGAGGCCGACTACGACCTGGTGCGCCGGCTACGTGCCTCGATCTGCGTGCTCGGTCCCCTGCTTGCGCGCTGCGGAGAGGCACGCGTCGCGCTTCCAGGCGGCGACAACATCGGTTCGCGTGGCCTCGATCTGCACGTCGCCGGCCTGCAAAAGCTCGGCGCCGAACTTGAAAGCGAGCACGGCTTCCTGATCGCGAAGGCGCCCGATGGGTTGACCGGCGCCGCCGTGTGGCTCGACTTCCCGAGCGTGGGCGCCACCGAGAACCTGCTCACCGCCGCGGTGCTCGCCAAGGGCACCACGGTGATCGACAACGCCGCCCGCGAACCCGAGATCGTCGACCTCGCCCGCATGCTCGAGGGCATGGGCGCCAAGGTCGACGGGGCAGGCACCTCGACCATCGAGATCCAAGGCGTCGACCAGCTCAATCCCATCTCGCACGCGACCGTGCCCGATCGGATCGTGGCGGGCACCTTCGCGATGGCCGCCGTCATGACCGGTGGCGACGTCGCGATCCACAACTCGCGGCCAGAACATCTCGAGATCGTGCTCGACCGGTTGGTCGGCTGCGGCGCTGCGGTCAGCGCCCTCGATGATGGCTTCCACATCTCGATGGAGGGTCGGCCCAGCGCGGTCGACGTCGTCACGTTGCCGTATCCCGGATTCGCCACCGACTTCTTGCCGTTCGTGATCGCGCTGAATGCGATCGCCGACGGCGGTGCGATGGTGACCGAGAACGTATTCGAGGGCCGTTTTCGCTTTATTCTCGAACTTGTGCGGCTTGGCGCCGACATCCGTACCGACGGTCACCACGCCGTCGTGCGTGGCCGTGAACGGCTTTCGGGTGCGCCCGTCGAAGCCACCGACATCAGGGCTGGAGCCGGGCTCGTGTTGGCCGGTCTGGTGGCCGAGGGCACCACCACGGTGAGCCAGATTCACCACATCGACCGTGGCTATGCGGGTTTTGTCGATCAGTTGCGCTCGCTCGGCGCCGACGTCGTGCGCGAACCCGGTCCCGACACCGAGGCGTTCGTCGACTGATCCCGCTGATTCGACCGATTCGTGCAAACCGAAAGGGCAGCCCATGCAAAGCAAAGGCCGGATCGGGATCGTCGGCGCGGGCCTGATGGGCGCGGGAATCGCGCAGGTCGCCGCGCAGTCTGGCTACCAGGTTGTGCTTCGCGACACCACCACAGCGGCGCTCGACAACGCACTCGCGGCAATCGCCAAATCGCACGCACGGTTCGTGACGAAGAACGTCATCAGCGCGGACGACGCAGAAGCCGCCCGCTCGCGCATCTCGACCACGACCGAACTCGGCGATTTCGCGGGCACCCAACTGGTGATCGAGGCGGTTTACGAACAACTCGAGGTGAAGCGACAGGTCTTCGCCGAACTCAGCGAGATCGTCGACCCGACAACCGTGCTTGCTACCAATACGACGGCGATCCCGATCACCCAAATTGCTTCAGCCGTCGCGAATCCTGAACGAGTGGTGGGCACCCATTTCTTCTCGCCGGTGCCGATGATGAAGCTCTGCGAGCTGGTGCGCGGCTTCCATACCTCCGACGAGACACTTGCTTTTGCACACGATTTCGCCGAATCCGTAGGCAAAACCTGCATCGTGGTCGAGCGCGATGTGGCTGGGTTCGTCACCTCCCGGTTGCTTGTCGCTTTGCTGAACGAAGCGGTCGCGATAGTCGAGTCGGGAGTTGCTTCGGCGTCCGATGTCGATATTGCTTGCCAGCTTGGGTTCGGCCACACGATGGGCCCGCTTGCCACGCTCGACCTCACCGGGCTCGACGTGATCCTGCATGCGGCGCAAAACATTTACGGTGCAACGCGCGATGAGAAGTTCGCGCCACCAGAGCTGCTCGCGCGCATGGTGGCCGCCGGTCAGCTGGGCCGCAAGGCCGGCGCCGGATTTTACGACTACGGCGATACTCGCTAGGCACTCGTCACTCGTCGCCAGTCTCGGCAAAAGCCACCCCGAGTCGCGTGCGCCCCACTATCGTTGCGGAGCGTGCTGGTGAAGTCGCTGCCGGCGCATTCTCGGCAACCGACAGGGCGGTGCAGGTGACCAACGGCCGACTGGCCCGGCGTGCGCGCAGGGCAGCCGATCCATTGGCTCGGTTGTTACTCGACTCGATCGATGATTCGCGACGCGGTGCGGTGCCGGCGTCCGCCTATCCCGGCTTGACTGCCGAGGCTCTGGGCGCAGCCGTCTTCATTCATAAGGTCGCGCCAGCCGTCTATCTCCATCTGCGCGAAGACGCCGACGCGCCGGCAGAGTTGCTCGAGGCGATGCGCGACCGCTACCAGCAGCAGATTCTCCGCCAGTTGCAGGTACAAGCCGACATTGGTCAGGTGTCGCAAGTGCTCGGCGACGCACATCTGCCGTGGCTCACGATGAAAGGCCCGGCGCTTGCCGAGCACCTGTGGTCACGGCCCGACCTGCGTCAGTACATCGACCTCGACATCCTCGTCGATCGCAGAGCGTTCGGCGCGGTTCTCGACGCGCTCGTGGGTTCGGGTGCTGAGATGGTCGACCGCAACTGGTCGCTCATCGCGGAGCAGGTACGAGGCGAGGTATCACTGCTCTTGCCGAACGGCACGGCGCTCGACCTGCACTGGAATCTCGTCAATAATCCCGTGCTGCGTAAGAGTTTTCGCTTCAGCACACCTGAGCTGATCGAGCGCTCGGTCGACATCAAGATCGGCTCGGTCACCGTGCCTACCCTCGACCCTGCCGACACGCTGCTCCACCTCGCCTATCACACGGCACATTCGGGCGGTCACCGACTGATGTGGCTGAAGGACGTCGAGCGTGCGGCAGCGAACCCAGACCTCGACTGGGACGTGACTTTGCAGCGCGCGCGCCGTGACGGCGTCGCGTTGGCACTTGCCGTGGTGCTGGCTCGGGTCGGTGCGGTCATCGGATTCGAGAAGGCGCCACCCGCAGCCGCGTTGGGCTCGGCGCACCGCACCGCATGGGGACTTTTTGCGGCTGGGGTCGACAGTTGGAGCCCGGCGCCGATGCTTCCGGACGACAAGTTCTCCGGTCAGATCGCCTTCAAGAACACCCGCGAATCGAGCTGGGCCAGCGTCACAGCGGCCGTGGCATCGCTGCGGGGCAGACGTGGTGGCTCAGGAGCCCCCGCCGAGAATCCGCTCTATGCCGACGCGGGCGGGGACGCCGCGCGGGCGGCATATTTGCGCATCGTCGAGGGTGGCCGCGAGCCCTGACCGTCCCGTGCTGAATAGCGTCCGCCGCTAGCGGGTGGTCGCGAATCATTGCGCCGTTCGGACTAATCGCGGCTCGTACTTCTCGGCGCAGTTTGCGTTTGGCCGCCCGCCACGGCGATTACGCAGGGTAATATTTGGCCTTCGGGTCGAAGGTCGAGATCCGGGGGGTTTGGGCACGGGGATCAGCTGTCCGGCAAAACGCCGGCGGCAGTGGGCGGTTGATCACGGCATTGGGCGGTTCATCAGGCATTGGGTGGGGTTGATTGTGACGACAGGCAACGGGTTCGGCGACCGGCTGGCCGCCGCGCTCAAAGCGCGCGCACCGCTGTGTGTAGGAATCGATCCGAGCGCACAGTTGCTCGCGCGCTGGGGTCTGTCCGACGACGCCGCAGGCGTGCGGGCTTTCGGCTCGGCAGTGCTTGAGGCGGTCGACGGCCTCGTCGCGGTGGTCAAGCCGCAGTCGGCATTCTTCGAACGGCACGGCAGCGCCGGCATTGCGGTGCTCGAGGCGTTGTGTGCCGATGCCCATCAACGCGGTCTGCTGGTGCTGCTCGACGCCAAGCGCGGCGACGTTGGGTCGACGTCCGATGCTTACGCGCAGGCGTATTTGGAAGCCGATAGTCCGTTGCAGATCGACGCGATGACCGCGTCGCCCTATCTCGGAGTTGCCTCCCTCGATCCGCTGTTCGACGCAGCACAACGCAGCGGCCGTGGCGTTTTTGTCGTTGCCCGTAGCTCCAACCCCGAAGGCGAGCAGATCCAAAGCGCGCGTCCGGCGTCCGGCGGTGACGTCGTCGCACACGTGCTCGACGAGGTCGGCAAGGTGAACGCAAAGCTGCCGGGCGAGCGGGTGGGCAGCATCGGGGTGGTCTTCGGTGCCACCTGCGAAACCAGCGATTACGACCTGCGCGGCTTCGGTGGTCCGATCCTCGCGCCGGGCCTCGGCGCTCAAGGCGCAACGGTCGATGACATCGCGAAACGGTTTGCCGGCCTCGCCGACCGAGTGCTTCCCTCGGCGTCTCGCTCGGTTCTCAGCGCAGGCCCCGACATCGCCTCGATGCGTGCGGCAGCAACCGAATTGGCGGCTGCCTGCCGGCGCGCTCTCGGCAATGAGTAATCCGCGGCCCTGGAGCGGGTATTTCGTCGCATTCTGCGGAATCGATGGCAGTGGCAAGACCACACAGGTCAAGGCCGCTCGCGACTATCTCGCCGCCGATGCGAACGTGGTGCTCACGAAGCAACCGACCGATCTTTATCGCAACGACCCCGACGTGCGGGCGCTGCTCGACCTTCGCAGTAGTGGCGAACTGCTGACCGCAGAACTCGCGTTGCTTTCTGCCTTCGACCGCGCCCGGCATATCCGCACCACGGTGTTGCCTGCGCTCACCGGCAGCGGATGCGTCATTACCGATCGGTATGTCTATTCGACGTACAGCTATTTCTTGGCCCGAGGCATCAGCGACCTTGCCTGGTTGAAAGACATCAACCGCCTTGCTCCCGAGCCCGATCTGACTGTCTACATCGACGTGCCGCCCGAGCTTGCCGCCGAGCGCATCATCGCGCGCGACGGCTCCTCGCGAAAGCGCGAAGAACTTGACGTCAACCGCATGACGACTGTCCGCCGTCACTTCGTCGAGCAGCCGTGGGGTCAATCCGATCGGTTCAAGACCGTCGACGGCACCGAGCCGATCGACGTCGTCACCGACCAGGTGCTCGCGTTACTCAAAGAATTCGACCCACGATGACGCGGACCCTGGTGCTTGGTGGGCTCGGCGGCATCGGCGGCGCGGTTTGCGACAAGGTGCAGGACCGGTTCGATGTGCTCGACATCGTCGACAACGCGACCGGTCGCGAATTGCCTGCGCGACGCTGCGAGACCAACCTGTACGCCGTAGACCTCATCGACGACGACGCGCGTGACCATTGGGTGAAGCAATACCTCGCCGACGTAGGTGCACCAGAGGCGGTGGCGTGGTGCGCGGGGCTTTACCCGAGGCGCGAGATTCGCGGGTATTCGACGTCCGAGCTTCGTCATGTCATCGAGCTCAACTTGCTTTCGATGCTCGCGCTATTGCCGCCGCTGGTCAATGCAGCGCTCGATTCGGGTCACGAAATGCGGCTGGTGGTGGTGGGCAGCCAGGCCGGCAGCACGGGTGGTCTCGATGTTCCGTACGCCGCGTCGAAGGCCGGCCTCGTCGCTGCGGTGAAAAGCATCGCCCGCGAATATGCGCGCCATCAGATCGTCGCCAATGTCGTGAGCCCCGGACCCGTCGAAACGCCGATGGCGCAAGTGATGGGCGACGAGCGGCGTCGCTTTTACGAGAGCACGATCCCACTCGGCCGCTACAGCAGGGCCGACGAGGTCGCCGACTTGGTGGGTTGGTTGCTTACCGACGCGCCCGTGGCGATCAGCGGCACCGTGATCGATATCGACGGGGGGCTCGTCAGGCGATGAGCATTCGCATTCTTGAGGTCAGCAGCGACATTCCGGTGCGCAATCGGATCGGCATGTTCCACCTGCGCGCGTACCAGATCGCCGAAGGCCCGCACGTCGATACGCACCTGGCGATTTTCAAGTCGCCGGTCACCGAATCGGTGCCCGTGCGCATCAACTCGGCGTGCCTAACCGGTGAGGTGTTCGGCGATCGCAGGTGCGACTGCGCCTGGCAGATGTGGGAGGCGCTGCGCCGCTTCGAAGAGCGCGGCAGCGGCATCATGACTTACCACC
>JBOGEK010000124.1:0-5308 GCA_050743645.1 Acidothermaceae bacterium | reverse complement strand
CCCATGAACAGCAGTTGCTTGCCTGGATGCGCCCACATGTAAGCGAGAAACGCGCGCAGGTTGGCCATCTGCTGCCAGCGGTCGCCGGGCATCTTGTGCAGCAACGATCCTTTGCCGTGAACGACCTCGTCGTGGGAGATCGGGAGCACGAAATTCTCGGAGTACGCATACATCATCGAGAACGTCATCTCGTTGTGGTGATACGAGCGGTAGATCGGCGCAAGGCTGATGTACTGCAACGAGTCGTGCATCCACCCCATGTTCCATTTGAAGCCGAACCCGAGGCCGCCCACGTAGGTGGGCTTCGAAACCGCGGGCCACGCCGTCGACTCTTCGGCGATGGTGACCACGCCTGGCACCCGTCGGTAGATGGTGGCGTTCATCTCCTGCAAGAACGACACGGCGTCGAGATTCTCGCGGCCGCCGTATATATTCGGCCGCCACTGGCCGGCTTTGCGGGAGTAGTCGAGGTAGAGCATCGACGCCACCGCGTAGACGCGTAGGCCGTCGATGTGCATCTGTTCGGCCCAGTAAATTGCGTTGGACACGAGGAAATTTCGTACTTCACGTCGTCCGAAATTGAAGACGAGGGTGCCCCAGTCGGGGTGCTCGCCCAGGAGCGGATCGGCGTGCTCGTATAGCGCGGTGCCGTCGAACTTCGCCAGCGCCCAGGCGTCTTTCGGGAAGTGAGCGGGCACCCAGTCGACGATGACGCCGATTCCGGCCTGGTGCATGCGGTCGACGAGCATGCGGAACTCGTCGGGCGAGCCGAACCGCGATGACGGCGCGAAGTACGACGAGACCTGGTATCCCCACGAGCCACCGAACGGGTGCTCGGCGACCGGCAAGAACTCGACGTGGGTGAAGCCCATCTCTTGCACGTACGCCACGAGCTCGTCGGCTAGTTGGGCATAACCGAGGCCCTGCTTCCACGAGCCGAGATGCACCTCGTAGATGCTCATTGGTTCACGCAGCAAATCCTTGTGTAGCCGCGCTTCGAGCCAGTCGGCGTCCTGCCATTCGTGTTTGGCGGTGAAGACGACAGACGCTTGAGCCGGGGGATGTTCGGTGGCGAACGCCATCGGATCGGCCTTCTCGCGCCACTGGCCGTCTGCGCCGAGGATGTGCAGCTTGTACTTCGTGCCGTCGCCGACACCGGGCACGAACAGCTCCCACACACCTGACGAGCCAAGCGAGCGCATTGGGTGGGCTTGGGAATCCCAGCTGTTGAAGTCACCGCCGATCCTGATCGCGCGAGCATTCGGCGCCCAGACGGCAAACGACGTGCCCGTCACCAGCCCACCCGGCGTCTCGTAGTTGCGGACGTGGGCACCCAGAACTTCCCACAGTTGCTCGTGGCGGCCCTCGCCGATCAAATGCAGGTCGAGGTCGCCGAGCGTGGGCAAGTAGCGGTACGGATCGTCGCCGACGTGCGGGAACCCGTCGTCGTACTTCACCTCGACGCGGTAGTCGGGCACGGCGTCGCTGCGCCAGGCGGCGACCCACACCCCACCGCGTTCGTGGTGCAGCGAAAGGCGCACCAGGTCGATCAAGACCGTGACCTCGCGCGCGTTGGGCCGAAGCACCCGAAACGTGACGACGCCGTCGCGCAGATGCGCGCCGAGAATGCCGTGCGGGTCGTGATGGGCGCCCGACACGAGCCGATCGATCTCGCCGTTCGGGACGTCGATCGGCTGGGGCTGAGCCGGCTGTTCGGGCTGCCCGGGCTTTTCTGACCGCGCCGTCGCCACTGTCGCCGGGGGTTTGCCCTGTGGCTCGGGTGCCTTGGCTTTGTCGGCCATGCCGGGAGCCTCCTTCGACTGGTCGCCCTGGGGATGCGTTGCGTCGCCTGGTTGCACAGGCGGATTCACTGCGTCGCCTGGTTGCTGCCCGGGTTTGCGTGTGCTCACGCCGCCAGCAACCGCTCGATCGAACCCATCGGGATGCGTAGCCAATCGGGCCGGTTACGCGCCTCGTACACCACCTCGTATACCGCTTTGTCGAGTTCGTACGCGCGCAGCAAGATGTCGTCTTCGCGCGGGTCGCGGCCGGCGCCCTTCGCGTAGCCGACACAGAACGCGTCGCGGTTGCGTTCGGCCCACTCGAGCGCGCGGTAGTCGAGTTGCGGTGCCGCGTGGTCGGCGAGCAGGTAGCGCGAGGCGTAGTCGAAAGACCGCAGCATGCCGGCGACGTCGCGAAGCGGGCTCGACAGCGCGGCGCGGATCTCGATCGGCTCGCCGGGTTCGCCCTCGAAGTCGAGAAGCACCCAGCCCGCGTCGGTGCGCAGCACCTGGCCGAGGTGGTAATCCCCGTGCACCCGCTGCACCGCGACGGGTTCGTGCCGTTGACCGAGCGCGTCGAAGATCGCCCCGATTGCCGACGCGTGCTCGGCGAGAGCGGGGACGGCGGCCGTCGCTGCCTCGAGTCGACCGCGCATCGACGCCGCGAGCGCCTCGAGCGCGGTCGCGTCAGCCACGCCGGTCGGCAGGGTCTGTGCCATCGCGGTGTGGACGTCGGCGGTCGCCGTGCCGAGACGTTCGGACTCAGCGGCGAAATCGCCACCGACCTCATCAGCATGAAGATCGCCCTCGGCGAAAAGGTCGCGCACGCTCGTGAGCGCAAGCGCCCACCCGTCAGAACCACTGCGGAGGAACTTTTGCAGCAATCCCAGGGTTGTCGGCACGCTGTCGACGTCCGCTTCGATCCAGCCCTGAACACCGGCGACGTGCTGGTTGCCGAACTCGGTGAGCGCCCGGGTGATCTCGAGATCGGGATTGAGGCCCGGCACGACGATGCGGAAGAGCTTGAGGATGTTCTGCTCGCCGAAGACGACCGAGGTGTTCGACTGCTCGGCCGGCAGCACCAAGCTCGCCGCGTCGGCGTCGATCTCGGCGCCCGGCTCGCGGCGGAACCGCAATTGTTCGCGGTCGGCGCCGGCGTCGATCCATTCGAGCACTGCGCGCATCAGCGCTTGATCGTGGGTGCCTTCGTACACGACGCCGAGGTCGTCGACGTGCCCGACCAGCGCGTGGTCGAGTTGCGCCGGCAGTTCGGAGCGGACGCCGAGCAGCAACTGATAGGTGGTCGAGCGCGGTGTCGGGTGAAACGCAGCGCCGGATGATGGCGCCACGGGATGGGTGACGTCGATGAGCAGGTGCAGCAGCGTCGGATCGCCGGAGATCAAGGTGCGCTGCGACGCCAGATGCACGGGCTGCGGGCCGTAGTCCTTGCCGGCAAACCAGCGTTGCTTCGGCAGCCAGTCACGCAGAAGTTCTTCGATCGCTTCCGTCGTCATGTCGCCTCCTCTCGATGAGCGCGAGCGGCGGGCAGAATCGGCACGGTGCGTGCTGTCAACGCTGTCAGCGCAAACGATCTCATCAGCTATCGTCGCGGTTCGTCGGAAGGGTGAACCAGTAGAACCCGTGGCCTGGCAGGGTCAGCAGGTACGGCAGTTCACCGATACGCGGAAAGTGCATACCCCCGAGCATCTCGATCGGCACCACACCTTCGTAGCGGCGTAGATCGAGTTCGACCGGTTGCGGAAACCTCGACAGGTTGTTCACGCACAGCACCCGGTCGTCGCCGAACTCGCGCACGAACGCGAGCACGCTGGGGTTCGACGCGCCCAGTTCGGAAAACGCGCCCAAACCGAACGTCGGGTGCCGCTTGCGGGTGTCGATCATGCGGCGGGTCCAGTGCAACAGCGAGGACGACGTGCGCATCTGCGCCTCGACGTTGAGACCCTGGTAGCCGTAGATCGGGTCCATGATGACCGGCAGGTACAACCGGCCGGGGTCACAGTTGGAGAATCCGGCGTTGCGGTCGGGGGTCCATTGCATCGGCGTCCGCACGCCGTCGCGATCGCCGAGCCAGATGTTGTCGCCCATACCGATTTCGTCGCCGTAGTAGAGCACTGGCGAGCCGGGCAGTGAGAGCAGTAGCGCGAGGAACAGCTCCATCTGGTCGCGCGAGTTCTCGAGCAGGGGCGCTAATCGACGTCGGATGCCGATATTGGCCTTCATGCGAGGGTCGCTCGCATATTCGGACCACATGTAGTCGCGCTCGTCGTCGGTGACCATCTCGAGGGTGAGCTCGTCGTGGTTACGCAAAAAAATCCCCCACTGACAGACGTCGGGGATAGCCGGCGTCTGCGCCAAGATCTCAGAGATCGGGTAGCGCTGTTCGCGCCGAACCGACATGAAGATGCGCGGCATCAGCGGGAAATGGAAGGCCATGTGGCATTCGTCGCCCTCGCCGAAATATTCGACGACGTCGGCGGGCCACTGATTGGCTTCGGCGAGCAGCACCCGGTCGGGGTAGAGATCGTCGATCTCTTTGCGAATGCGCTTCAGATATTCGTGCGTGCGCGGCAGGTTCTCACAATTGGTGCCCTCTTGTTCGAACAAGTAGGGCACGGCGTCGAGACGGAAACCGTCGATGCCGAGGTCGAGCCAGAACCGCAGCACGGCGAGCATCGCCTCTTGCACCGCCGGGTTTTCGAAGTTCAAGTCGGGCTGGTGGGCGAAGAAACGATGCCAGTAGTACTGCCCTCGGGTGGGATCGAAACTCCAGTTCGATTTTTCGGTGTCGACGAAGATGATGCGCGCATCGTGGTAGCCGACGTCGCTGTCGGACCAGACGTAGAAGTCGCCATAGGGCCCACTTGGATCTTCGCGTGATGCCTGGAACCACGGGTGCTGGTCGCTGGTGTGGTTCATGACGAGGTCGGCGACCACTCGCATGCCACGCTTGTGCGCTTGGTCGACGAGTTCGACGAAGTCGCCGAGGTCGCCGAACTCGGGCAGGATCGTGAAGAAGTCGGAGATGTCGTAGCCGCCGTCGCGAAGCGGCGACGCGTAAATCGGTAGCAGCCAGACGCAGTCGATGCCGAGCCACTGCAGGTAGTCGAGTTTCGAGGTCAGGCCCTTGATGTCTCCGGTGCCGTCGCCGTTGCTGTCGGCGAACCCGCGCACCAGCACTTCGTAGAACACCGCCCGCTGGTACCAGTGGGGGTCGGCGGGTCGGCTCGCGTCGGGTTCGAGGCTGGTCATCGTTGTGTTCGCCGGACGACGAAGATGTGCGCGGGTTCGGTATGCGGGTCGAGGCGCACGTAATTCGAGTGGGCCCAGGTGAATTGTGCTCCGCTGAGTTGGTCGACGACGTCAAACGTTTGAGACCAGTCGAAACCGAGAGCAGGCATGTCGAGTGTCACGGTCGCTTCGCTGACGTTGAAAGGATTGAGGTTGACCACGACGAGCACCGTGTCGTCGCTGCCGTCGCTGCCGTCGCTGCCGTCGCTGCCGTCGCT
>JBOGEK010000123.1:0-2374 GCA_050743645.1 Acidothermaceae bacterium | reverse complement strand
GCGCTAGACGAGTCTCGCAAAGAGTGCATAGCCCGACTGCGGAATGTCCTCGTGACGGTTGGATGGACATTGGATGACCGACGAAAGCTAGTGTCGTCGGTCAAATAATGTCCAGGCTCACGCGGTCAGCAATGTCCCCGAATCAGTCAGCAATGTCGCCGATTCGGTCACGGGGACATTGCTGAGCGCGGGGCGTAGCGAGCCGGGCCGTACGACGAGTTCAAACCCCTCGGCCGCTTCACGACGCTAGCTGGTGCGGAGCAAGTCGAGCGGACCGTCGGGAGTCGGCCGGCGCCAGAACGCTTAATAGGGCGCAGGCAGCTGGCTGTCTTGAGCGGTCGTGCTGCGTGGTTATGTGTGCTTGATTCGGCGGCGCGCCGCACGAGGCATGGTGACCGGAGAGCTGTCGTTATAACAACTAACCGCTCGACTTCGGTCGGCGCCGTTTCGCTGTGGCCGGATCCCCCCAGAACTCGGTGCGCCAACCTGTTGCCTGAGAATGCGGCCACCGTTGATCGTTATCTCGCGGCGTTCGGCTTGTCTCCCCGTCGGGTCGGACGCCGCCTCATGGCGCGTAGGGTGGCGGCTACGCCGACAGTGGTCGAAAGTGCGGGCAATCATGGCGCCGGGCCGCCTGTTCTATGGCAGTACGACCTTCGAGGTCGACGACGCCGACATAACGAGCGAGGCTCTAGCCGCCGCGCTCGACGGCAACGCGACCTCCGTCGATATCGATACGACCGTTGGGTCGCTGCGAGTGTTCCTCGGCATGGGTGCCGGCGTCGCAGTGCTGACGCTCGACCAACCGTCGGCGTTCTAGCTATCGGTCGGGCTCGGGCGTAAAGCGACCACGGCGTTTATCCCGATCACAGCCGGCCGCCAGCTGCTGCGTGGGATTCGCCTGCGCCAGCCCACTGGAGTAGGCTCATGACACTGCTCCGATTTGGGGCCCTCGATCCCGTTTTGGCCGTTGCCGGCCAGGTTCTTCGGGTTATCGAACTGTCGCAGGCGCATCCCGGCTCGTTCGTGACGAGCAGCGGCACGATCGATGCCGTCGCGCGCCGCGGCGCTTGACTCTTTCGCATGAGGCGTCGCGTTTTGTGGCGACGCCGGTCCAACTGGAAGGCCTACGTCCTATGACGACTCGCTTCGGATTTGTGAGCACCTATCCGCCGACTGTGTGCGGCTTGGCGACGTTCACGTCGTCGCTGTTCTCCGAGTTGACGGGCCCGGCCGGCGGCCGCGGCGCGGTCGTTCGGGTCGTCGATACCCCGCAACCGCGGTCCGCGCCGGAGGTCATCGCTGAGATGGTCGCCGGTGATCCGGAGAGCTCGAGGCGGGCTGGCGAACTCTTGGGTGACACCGATGTCGTCATCGTCCAGCACGAGTACGGGGTGTATGGCGGGACGGACGGCGATGAGGTGTTGGCGTTGCTTGGCGCCTTGACAGTTCCGTCGATCGTCGTCTTGCACACGGTGCTTAGCGCACCGACAGCCCACCAGCGCACGGTTTTGGAGTCCGTTGTCTCCTTAGCCGGTGCGGTGGTGACCATGACCGCGACTGCCCGCGACCGGTTGGCGACCGGATACGGGGTCGATATGTCGAAGGTGAGTGTGATCCCGCACGGAGCGCCGCCGTTCAGCGCGAGCCGCTTCCCGACGTTTCGCAGCGTCGAGCCGGTGATCTTGACCTGGGGACTGATCGGGCCGGGTAAGGGCATCGAATGGGGGATCGAGGCGATGAGCCTGCTCGGGTCTCTCTATCCGGCTCCGCGCTACCACGTTGCGGGACAGACACACCCCAAGGTGGTGCAGCGTGAGGGCGAGGCGTACCGGCTTGGTCTGAAGGATCAGGTGCGCAGGCTTGGGTTGACTGGTCGGGTGAGTTTCGACAGTCACTACCGCGATTCGGGCGCACTCGTCGACCTGATCAGCTCGGCCGATGTGGTGTTGCTGCCGTATGACTCCACTGACCAGGTGACCTCGGGCGTTCTGATCGAGGCAGTTGCAGCGCTCAAGCCGGTCATCGCGACCCGGTTCCCGCACGCGGTGGAGCTGCTGGGTGATGGCGCAGGATTGCTGGTGCCGCACAAGGATCCGGCGGCGATCGCGGAGGCGTTGCGCACGCTGCTCACCCATCGTGACTTGGTCGCGGGGATTACCAAGGCGGCGGTGGCGACGGCGCCAGAGTTGTTGTGGCCCGCGGTGGCGCAGCGTTATCGCGACCTCGCGGCGCGCCTGATCAGCGGACTGGTCGCAGCTTGAGTAGCGCCGCCGCAGCCACCGGACCCGGCTTTGACCATCTTCAGCGGCTGACGGATGGCCGCGGCCTTTTCGAGCATGCGCTGCTGGGTGATCCGCGACCTGACCACGGA
>JBOGEK010000122.1:0-4215 GCA_050743645.1 Acidothermaceae bacterium | reverse complement strand
GCAGGCCTACATCCTTATCCAGACCGAGGTCGGCAAGGCAGCCGCGGTAGCCCGCGAGATCTCCGGCATGAAGGGCGTCACGCTCTCCGAAGACGTGACCGGGCCTTACGACGTCATCGTGCGCGCCGAGGCGCGTGACATCGACGAGATGGGCCGCATGGTCGTTGCGCAGGTGCAGAGCGTCGAGGGAATCACCCGCACGCTCACCTGCCCCGTCGTCCATCTGTAGATGCTCTTCGAGGCTTCCCGGCCGCAGGCGGTGCCCGACCCGGCGGTGCAGTCAGTGCTGCCCGAGGCGGCGCGGCGCTGGGTTTGCGACGTCACCGGTATGACGCTGGTCGAGGCTGCCTACCTGCCTGGCGCGACCTCGTCACGGGTCTACCTGCTGCGCTTCGACGACGGCACTCGGCTCGTGCTGAGGTTGCACACCAACGACGATTGGCTCGCCCGCGAACCCGACCTCGCTACCCGCGAAGCGCACACCCTGCGGGCGCTGAGTGGTTCGACTCTCGTCGTGCCTGCCCTGATCGCGGTTGACGAAGCGGGCGAGTTCTGCGGACGTCCAGCGGTGTTGATGAGCCAGCTGATGGGGCGTGCCGACTGCTCTGACGCATCACCCGCCCGGCTACGAATGCTCGCCGACGCGATCCGCCCTCTGCACGCCATGGCTCCCCCGGCCGACCTGCCGCCGTTTCGCCCGTACCTGTCGGCGGCAACGCGCGCGGTTCCTATCTGGACGTCGATACACGCGACTTGGCAGCACGCCATCGAGATCTGCGCGCTAGCCGCGCCTGCGGGCCCGATCTGCTTCATCCATCGCGACTTTCACCCGGGCAACGTGCTTATCGAAGGCGCATCGGTTGCGGGCATCGTCGACTGGCCGAATGCCTGCGCCGGTCCACCTGAGATCGATGTGGCGCACTGCAAGGTCAACTTCGCGATCACCCACGGCCTCGACGCAGCGACTCGATTCGGCGCCGAGTTCGCCACTGACGCGAAGCGCCAGGCGTATTGGGACCTCGTCGACTGCCTCGACATGTTCGAAGGAGGCGAATCACCCGACGTGTCTGCCCTTGACGCGGTGCACGCATTGGGTGCGCCGCCACTGACCATTGCCCTGGTGAACGAGCGATACGACGCCTACGTCACCGATGCGTTGCGCCGTTGGCACGACGCCGGCTAATCGCTCGGCAACTAACTGCGGCCATCTCCAGAAGTCGAAGTGGCCACCGGTTGCGTCAAGGGTCTCGAGGCTGGCTCAGCGCAGCCCGACGCCGCGGCGCAGCGCGGTCTGTACGAGACGGTCGACGAGCGCTGCGTAATCGAGCCCGCTCGCTGCCCACACCCGCGGGAACACCGACGTGGGCGTGAATCCGGGCATCGTGTTGACCTCGTTGACGAGCACCTTCTCGTCAGGTGTCACGAAAAAGTCGACGCGGGCGAGCCCCTCGCACGACAGCGCCTCGAAGGCAGCCGCCGCGAGTGTTCGGATCCGGGCGTAGACCGGTGCCGGAAGGTCTGCAGGCACCGTGATGTGGGTGCCGCCGTCAAGGTATTTGGCATCGAAGTCATAGAACTCGTGTCCGTTGCGCACCGCAATCTCGGCCGCAACGCTGACGTCGGGCGGGTTGCCGTCGAGACCTTCGAGCACACCCACCTCGATCTCGCGGCCCTCCACCATTGCCTCGACGATCACCTTCGGATCGCTTTCACGGGCGAGGTCGATTGCGTCGTCGAGTTCACCGACGCTGTGCACCTTGCTGATGCCGAGGCTTGAACCGCCCCGCGCCGGTTTCACGAACACCGGAAATCCCAGACTGGCAATGGATTCTCGCACCGCAGCACGGTCGGTCTCCCAGTCGCGCGGGCGCACGATGACATGCGGGATATCTGGCAAGCCGCTGCCGAGCAGCACCAGCTTCATGTAGTGCTTGTCCATGCCGACCGCGGACGCGAGAACTCCCGCCCCCACGTAGGGGACGCCGGCCATCTCGAAAAGCCCCTGGATCGTGCCGTCTTCACCGAAAGGACCGTGCAACAACGGCAACACGACGTCGACGCCGGTCAGCAACTCTGGCACCGATCGCGAGTCTTGCACGACGAGCGCGCGCCGCGTCGGGTCTGCGGCCAAGACGACACCAGAGTCGGACGACGAAACCTCGGGCAGCCGACCGTTGTCGATCGCCAGCGTCGACGGGTCATCGGCCGTGAGCACCCAGCGGCCTTCACGGGTGATGCCGATCGGGACGACGTCGTAGCGGTCACGGTCGAGCGCCGCAAGAACGCTGCCCGCTGTCACGCAAGAGATCGCATGTTCGGTGCTGCGGCCACCGAATACAACAGCGAGTCGCGGCTTAGACCCGGCGGCCTCGGCCGCGTCGACAGGTTGCTCCACGAGCAGTGACCCTATCCGCCGTGACGTTCGGGCTTGGCCGCCCGGCTCATGAGCCGCGCAACGCCTTCACGCGGACGCAGGTGCTCGTACAGCACCGAGACGACTACCTCGGTGATCGGCACCTCGATGTCGTGTTTGCGCGCGAGTTCGAGGATCGACTGCGACGACATGACGCCCTCTGCGGTGGTCGTGGTGGCAGCAAGTGCGTCTTCGACGCTCATACCGCGGCCCAGATGCTCACCGACGCTGTGGTTTCGCGACAGCGGACTCGCACAGGTGGCGACGAGATCACCGAGGCCAGCAAGACCCGCGAACGTCATCGGATCGGCACCAAGCGCCACACCGAGCCGCGCGGTTTCGGCAAGTCCTCGGGTGACGATTGAGGCCTTTGAGTTGTCGCCGAGGCCCATGCCGTCGGCGATACCGACCGCAACTGCGATCACATTCTTCACCGCACCCGCAAGCTCACAACCGGTGACGTCAGTGTTGGTGTACGGGCGGAAATACGACGTCTGACATGCCGTTTGCAACCGCTCGGCGTTATGCAGGTCGGTGCAGGCGACTACCGATGCACTGGGTTGGCGTTCGGCGATTTCTCTTGCAAGGTTCGGCCCGCTAACGATGGCAACCCGCTCCTCGGCAACATCTGCCACTTCGCGGATCACCTCGCTCATGCGCTTGGTGGTACCGAGTTCGACGCCCTTAATCAGGCTGACGAGCAACGCGTCGGCTGGAAACAACGGTGCCCACGATGCGAGATTCGCGCGCAACGTCTGCGCGGGTACGGCCAGCACGACGATGTCGGCGCCGTTGACGGCCGCAACGGCATCGGTCGTTGCGGCAAGACCCTCGGGTAGTGGGATGCCTCTTTGGTACCAGGGGTTCTGATGCCTTGTGTTGATCGCGTCGGCGATGTCGGCGCGGCGCGCACACAACGTCGTTGCGGTTCCGGCGTCAGCGAGCACCATGCCAAACGCCGTGCCCCACGAGCCGGCGCCGAAAATCGCGGCTCGAGTCACGCGACGCCCGTCTCGGCTTCACTTCGTGGCGGTGCGGTCGCGGTGGGTACGTAGAAGGTACCAGGCGGAGCCTGGTCACGGAGCTCGCCGAGCAGTTGCGTCACTCGAGTCATGAGCAGATCGGTGACCTCGCGCAACACGTCGTTGGTCGGCTCGACACCACGGTACTTCGACAGATCGACTGGCTGCCCGATGTTGGCCCGAATCAGCTTGCGGGGAAACAGGTGCGGCCGCTTGGAGTGGTAGGCCAAGATGCGGTGTGCGCCCCAGTGCGCGACGGGAATCACCGGTGCATCGCATGCGAGAGCCAGCCGCGCCACACCGGTCTTGCTGACCATCGGCCAGCCATCGGGATCGCGGGTGCAGGTGCCCTCGGGGTAGATGATGACGAGTTCACCCGCGGCGACGGCCGTCTCGGCGTCGCGCAGCGAGTTTGCGGCGTTACGGCTGCGCCGGTGAACCGGAATCTGCCCACCCTTGCGCAAGAGCGACCCGACGACGGGCACCTTGAAAAGCTCGGCCTTCGCGAGATAGCGAGGGATGCGCCGAGTGCCGTCGTAGAACGTGTGAGCCAGCGTGAACGGGTCGATCACCGTGACGTGGTTCGCCACGATGATGACGCCGCCGTCACGCGGCACATTGTCGAGCCCGCGCCATTCGTGCCGGGTCAACAGGTAGAGGAACGGCTTGACGAGGATGGCGAGGAGCGAAAACCACCGTCGGTGCTGGCCTGGACGCACCCGATCGACCTTCCTTCCGCTGGCTTGAAGGGCCGCATGCGCCTTCGGAAGACCAGTGTCC
>JBOGEK010000121.1:0-12071 GCA_050743645.1 Acidothermaceae bacterium | reverse complement strand
AATCGTACCTTGGAAATCTATAACAAAAACAAACGCACCGAGAAATAGATCACGCGCTGAGTATGGATACACGGAGAACCCGAGATGATGCAGCGTACGCCAGCGTCGAACGTCGCTCGCGTGGCGTGCCGGCTCGTCATGATAAGCACCGTCGTATTCGAAGATGCTCACGCCGTCAGGACCGAGCAGATCGACGCGTGCCAGCCATCCGCCGTCCGCATCTCGGACGATCGCCTGAGGTGTGGGTGCCGGTAGTCCCGACAGCACAATTAGCAGCCGCAATTGCGTCTCCGGAGGTGACTCGCTGCAGCCGTCGAAAAACGACAGTGCGCGCCGGAGACTGCGCACCCCTCGCACGCCTGCACGGGTCGAAATCTCGAGTAGTTGGTCGGGGGTGCAGTGACCAGCACGCAACGCAGCATCGCCCATCACGACCAAGTCGACGAGCGACCAATCGCCAGCGAGATCAGCTCGCGTGCGGGCGCCCGACGACACCTGCAAGCCGCCGAACTCGGAAATATCGTTCGCTCCGAGAACGCGCCGACGGCATCGAACTCCATCGCGAGCAACCATTTGCCCCGGCGGCACGGTGATGTCGAGGGGTGAGCCGAGCGCACCGCGCGGCAACGACCAGCCGCGCAAGTGGGCGGCCGTCATGCCAGTGAACACCGCTCCTTCAGGTAGGAGCAGCGACAACGCGCGGCAGCGTGACAGGACGTCAGTGGCATCAGCCGACGAACGCACGCCTTTGAATGGTGCGTTCCAGCGCGACGTCCGCGACTGCTGCCGTGTCGCGCCGGCAGCCATCGCGTCCTTGACCGTGAAGTATTCTTCGACCACCTGACGAGCATCGACGGCGGATCAGGCGCCGCAGGTCGTCGTCCGACATGTTGTGCATCATCGTTGTGATGCCTGTGGATCACGACCCAGCCAACGCAACCGCACCGATTGTCGAGCATGTGTTGGGCCAGGCTCCATTTCGGCAACCGTTGCTCGACACTCGATGCGAAGTGGGTTCGGCGTGGCGCGCAGGAAGCAGCACGCGCTCGGGCAGCGGCCAGAACGAGTGCTTTACGGCTGGACGGCGGCGGCGCGCACGATTTCTAACGCGTCCTTTGACGGCGGGAGATCGACGATTGCGGTATCACCGTCGTGCACCTCGCCGGCGAGCAGCGCGCGCGCCAACTTGTCGCCGATCGACGATTGCACAAGCCGCCGCAACGGCCGCGCGCCGTATAATGGGTCGAATCCGGTCAACGCCAACCACTCGCGTGCCGCGGGTGTAACGACGAGGTTGATCCGCCGATCCACCAGTCGTGCCTGCAGGCGCGCGATTTGCAGGTCGACGATTTGGGTCAGCTCCTCGGTACCCAGCGCGTCGAACAAGATGACGTCGTCGAGCCGGTTCAAAAACTCCGGTTTGAATGTCGATCGCACCACGTTCATTACCGCATCGCGCCGCGCCTCGTCGTCGAGCATCGGATCGACGAGATACATCGAGCCGAGATTCGACGTCAAAATCAGAATCGTGTTTCGGAAGTCGACCGTGCGGCCCTGGCCATCAGTCAGCCGGCCGTCGTCCAACACCTGCAAGAGAATGTCGAACACTTCGAGGTGTGCCTTCTCGACTTCGTCGAGCAAGACGACACAGTAGGGACGGCGGCGAACTGCCTCGGTGAGTTGGCCACCTTCTTCGTAACCCACGTATCCGGGTGGCGCTCCGACGAGCCGTGCCACCGAATGCTTCTCTGAATACTCGCTCATGTCGATGCGCACGATCGCCCGCTCGTCATCGAACAAGAAATCCGCCAACGCCTTGGCTAGTTCGGTTTTACCGACACCGGTCGGACCGAGAAACAGAAACGATCCAGTTGGCCGGTCGGGATCAGAAATACCAGCACGAGCACGTCGGACGGCGTCAGAAACCGCTGCCACGGCACGGTTCTGACCGATCAGGCGTTCACCCAAAGCGGCTTCCATGCGCAGCAACTTGCCGGTCTCGCCTTCGAGCAGGCGGCCGGCTTGGATGCCGGTCCACAGCGCTACGACGTCGGCTACGTCGTCCGGCCCGACTTCTTCCTTCACCATCGGTGAAGCGGCGCCAGCCGTTTCGGCCGTCGCGGCCGCCGATGCGAGTTGCGACTCGAGCGACGGAATCTCCGCGTACATCAGCCGTGACGCGGTCTCGAAATCGCCGTCGCGTTGGGCTCGTTCGGCTTGCACGCGCAACTCATCAAGTTGCTGCTTCAGTTCACCGACGCGGTTCAGGCCCGACTTTTCCTTCTCCCATCGGGCAACTAGCGCGTTCAGTGATTCCTGTCGGTCAGCCAATTCGAGGCGCAGTCGCGACAGCCGCTCGACACTCGCGGGATCGTCTTCGTGCGACAACGCCATCTCTTCCATGCGCATACGGTCGACGAGCCGCCGCAATTCGTCGACTTCGACCGGCCACGAGTCGATCTCCATGCGCAGCCGCGAAGCCGCTTCGTCGACCAGGTCGATGGCCTTGTCGGGCAGGAAACGCCCGGTGATGTAACGGTCGGAGAGAGTCGCAGCGGCCACCAACGCGGCATCGGCGATTTGTACTTTGTGGTGCGCTTCGTAGCGCGACTTCAATCCGCGCAAGATGCCGATCGTGTCTTCGACGGAAGGCTCGCCGACGAGCACTGGCTGGAACCGGCGCTCCAACGCTGGGTCTTTCTCGATGCGCTCGCGGTATTCGTCGAGCGTGGTCGCACCGACTAGCCGCAATTCACCGCGCGCCAGCATCGGCTTGAGCATGTTGCCGGCATCCATCGCGCCCTCGGCGGCGCCTGCCCCGACCACCGTGTGAAGCTCGTCGATGAAGGTAACGACCTGACCGTCGGACTGCTTGATCTCGTTGAGCACAGCCTTCAGTCGCTCTTCGAACTCGCCGCGGTACTTCGCGCCGGCGATCATCGCGCCGAGGTCGAGGGCCACCAATCGCTTGCCACGCAATGATTCGGGGACGTCGCCAGCCACGATTCGTTGTGCGAGACCCTCGACGACAGCCGTCTTGCCAACTCCTGGCTCGCCGATCAGCACCGGATTGTTCTTGGTGCGTCGCGAAAGTACCTGCACCACCCGGCGAATCTCGGTGTCTCGGCCGATGATCGGGTCGAGCTCGCCACGACGCGCGCGGTCGGTCAGGTCGACGCCGTACTTCTCGAGTGCCTTGTACGTCGATTCAGGATCGGCAGTGGTCACCCGCACGCTTCCGCGCACTTTTTCGAAGGCGCCGAGCAGTGCTTCGGGCGAGGCGCCATGACGGCGCAAAAGGCTTGCCACCTCGCCGCCCTCGTCGGCGAGCCCGACCAGGAGGTGTTCGGTCGACACGTATTCGTCACCAAGCGCCGACGCTCGCGCCGAGGCAGCCGTGAGCACCGCCATCGACGGACGATCCAATCCAGGCGCCGCAACGGTCGAACCCGACGCGCTGGGTAGCCGCCGCTCGATGATCTCGGCTTCGGCCCGAATCGTTGCAGGCGATGCGCCGACCGCTTCGAGCAGCGGCACGGCCGTCCCGTCGGCCTGCGCGAGCAGCGCAAACAGCAGGTGCACCGGCTCGACGTGCGGGTGTCCTTCGGCCGATGCCGCGCGGATCGCATCAGCGACCGCTTCCTGGCTCTTGGTCGTCAGCTTGTAGGTGTCCATGAATGACTCCTCACGTAGCGCGCGCTACTCCGCTTGGGCGGCCGTTCGATCGGGCAGCACTGCGCCCTCAACGCGACTTGCGGTACCGGTCCGCGTCACCTGCCACGCGAGCACGGCGGTCTGCCGGACCGGCACGAGGTCGCGCCGATGTGACGCGTGCGCATCTGCGACCTCTTGTCGGACAGTAGCGCGGACGCCGTCGAGTTCGCGCCGCAGTTCGAGCAGCCGTTGCTGCAGTGCGGCAACTTGGTTCTCGAGGTCAAGGATTCTCTTGATACCAGCGAGATTGATGCCCTCTTCTTGAGAGAGTCGCTGCACTTGGCGCAGTTGTTCGATGTCACGCGCCGAGTACCGACGTCCGCCACCGACTGTGCGGCCTGGCGACACGAGCCCGAGCCGGTCGTAGGTACGCAACGTCTGCGGATGCAGGCCAGAAAGCTGAGCCGCAACCGAGATCACGAACACGGGGGTGTCGTCGTCGAACATCTCTACTCACCTGCTCCAAGATGCGCGCGCGGGTTCTCGTTGGCGGTCGCGGCGCGGTAGGCCTCGAGGGCCTCTTTTGCTTTGTCGGAAACCTTTTTCGGGACGGCGACCTCGATGGTGACCAGTAGGTCACCGCGGGTGCCGTCTTTGCGAGGTGCGCCTTTGCCACGCACCCGCAGCACCCGCCCACTCGTGGTGCCCGGTTGCAGCTTCAGGGTGACCGTTTTTCCGTCGAGCGTCGGCACTTTCACCTCAGCACCGAGCGCGGCTTCGGGAAAGCTGACCGGCAAATTCAACGTGAGGTTCGCGTCGGTGCGGCCAAACAGCGGGTGCGGTCGCACGTGCACCAGCACGATGAGATCGCCCGACGGGCCGCCGCGCTCGCCCGGAGAACCCTTGCCCTTCAGGCGAATTCGCTGCCCGTCGGCCACGCCCGCCGGAATGCGTACCTGCATCGTGTGCTCGCTCATCGCGCGGCCGCTGCCGTGGCAGACCGGGCACGGGTCGTCGACGATTAGTCCGCGGCCCCGACAATCTCGACACGGCTCCGACAACGCGAATCCGCCTGCACTACGCGAAACCATGCCGGTGCCGCTACAGGTCGGACACACCCGCGGCGTCGTCCCCGCCTTCGCGCCGGTGCCGTGGCAGGCGCCGCACGGATGCGGGCTCGCCATCCGCAGCGGCACGGTGACTCCGCCTACGGCATCGTCGAAGCTGATGGTCGCTTCGGTCTCGACGTCGGCCCCGCGCCGCGCCTGCTGAGTGGTCGTACCGCGCCGCGCATTGCCGAACAGACCGCCGAGAATGTCGCCGAGCCCCCCGGCCGCATTGGCGCCACCGCTGCGCGCATTGCCGAGGATGTCGCCGAGGTCGAAGTTGAATCCGCCTGCACCACCGGCACCGCCCGCGCCGGTAGGCATGCGGAAACCACCCGAGCCGAATAGTGACCGAGCGTCGTCGTATTCCTTACGTCGCTTGGTATCCGACAAGACGTCGTAGGCTTCGGAGATCTCCTTGAACTTCTCTTCAGCCTTCGAGTCACCCTTGTTCGCGTCGGGGTGATACTGCCGCGCCAGCTTGCGATACGCCTTCTTGATTTCCGGCGCAGCAGCATCTTTGGGGACGCCAAGAGTCTTGTAATAATCCTTCTCGATGTAGTCACGCGTACTCATCGCGGTCGGCGTCCCTCCCCTCGATTATTGGTCGGACGCCGAAGTGCCGGCGTCATTTGTCGTTTCTTCTCCCGATGTGGCTTCGGGCTCAGCAACCAAAGGCGCGGTCGGTTCGGCGACCGCTACCCGCGCTGGGCGCACCACTCGACCGCCGTAGCTGTAACCGCGTTGCAGGATCTGCACAGCGGTCGGTTCAGTTACGTCGTCGGAGTAGGCGTGCATCAGCGCATCATGGTGCGTCGGGTCGAACGGTTCACCCGGCTCACCAAAGGCGACGAGCCCCAACTTGGTGATCGTTGCCTCCAGCGATTCGGCGACTTGCTTGAACCCACCTTCGAGTTCACCGTGCTCGCGGGCGCGCCCGATGTCGTCGAGAACCGGAAGCAACGCCGACAGCGCTTCAGCAACGGCGAACTCACGAACCGCCTCGCGGTCGCGCTCGACCCGCTTGCGGTAGTTCGCGTATTCGGCCTGCAACCGTTGAAGGTCGGCGGTGCGTTCGGCAAGATCGGTGCGTAGCTGCGCGACCTCGACCGACGACACTGCTGCGGCTCCGAGCCCGGCGCTCAAACCCTCGCCCGCGGCGCCGCCCGCACCGGAACCGGCACCAGGACCCACCGAAGTGGGTCCTGAAGCAGGCGCTGAAACGGCACCGGTCGCGGGGTCGAAATGCACGCGTCGCTTGTCGCGGATAACCGGCTCCTCCTGTTCGCTCACTTCATCACCGCACTCGCCTCTTCGCGACCGCCGCCGCCGACGTCGCTTCGCTCCGCCGCCAATTTCAGTCGCTCCTCGCCTGCGTCGCTCACTTCGGACCCTCGTCGTCGACGATTTCGGCGTCGATCACTTCGTCTTCACCGGACGCCGTTGGCCCGGCCGACCCGCTGTCGCCGAAGCCGGCGCCCGTGTCGCCACCGGCAGCGCCCTGAGCGGACTGCGCGTTCGCATACATCGCGCTGCCGAGCTTTTGCGCCTCGGCCGCGAGTTGCTCGGTGCCACCGCGAATCGCCTCGATGTCGGTGCCTTCGAGGTTCTTCTTCAGGTTGGCGATCGCCGTCTCGACAGTGTCTTTCTCGGCTGCGGGCACGGTGTCGGGATTCTCGCGCAGCAACTTCTCGGTCTGGTAGACCAGCGTCTCAGCCTGGTTGCGCACTTCGGCTTCTTCGCGTCGCTGCTTGTCCTCTTCGGCGTGTGCCTCCGCGTCGCGCATCATGCGCTCGATGTCGTCCTTCGGCAGCGCGGAGCCGCCGGTGATGGTCATCGACTGTTCCTTACCGGTGCCGAGATCCTTGGCACCGACATGCACGATGCCGTTGGCGTCGATGTCGAACGTGACCTCGATCTGCGGAATGCCACGCGGTGCCGGCGGCAGGCCGGTCAGCTCGAACATGCCGAGTTTCTTGTTGTAGGCAGCCATTTCGCGCTCGCCCTGGAACACCTGGATCTGCACGCTCGGCTGATTGTCGTCGGCCGTGGTGAACGTCTCGGACCGCTTGGTCGGGATCGTGGTGTTCCGCTCGATGAGCTTGGTGAACACACCACCTTTTGTCTCGATACCGAGAGAAAGCGGCGTGACGTCGAGGAGCAGAACATCCTTGACCTCGCCCTTCAAAACGCCGGCCTGCAGCGAAGCGCCAACGGCGACGACCTCGTCGGGGTTGACACCCTTGTTCGGCTCCTTGCCGCCGGTGAGCTCGCGCACGAGGTCGACGACGGCGGGCATGCGAGTCGAACCACCGACCAAAACGACGTGGTCGATCTGGCTGGTGCTGATACCGGCGTCCTTGATGGCCTGGTGGAACGGGTTCTTGCAACGGTCAAGCAAGTCGGACGTCATCTTCTGGAATTCAGAACGCGTGACCTTCACTTCAAGGTGCAGCGGGCCTTCGGCCGACGCCGTGATGTACGGCAGGTTGACCGTGGTCTCAGCCTGCTGAGACAGCTCGATCTTCGCCTTCTCGGCCGCTTCGCGAAGCCGCTGCAGCGCCATCTTGTCTTTCGCAAGGTCGATGCCGTTGCTGTTCTTGAACGCGGTGACGAGGTAATCAACCAGTCGCTGGTCCCAGTCGTCGCCGCCGAGCTTGGTGTCGCCCGAGGTCGACTTGACCTCGACGATGCCGTCGCCGATTTCGAGCAGCGAGACGTCGAACGTTCCGCCGCCGAGGTCGAAGACCAGAATCGTCTGCTCCTTCTCGCCCTTGTCGAGGGAGTATGCGAGGGCAGCGGCAGTTGGCTCGTTGATGATGCGCAGCACGTTCAGGCCGGCGATCGTGCCGGCTTCTTTGGTGGCCTCACGTTGCGCGTCGTTGAAATACGCGGGCACGGTGATCACTGCGTCGGTGATCTGCTCGCCGAGGTATGCCTCGGCGTCCCGCTTAAGTTTTTGCAGGATGCGGGCGCTGATCTCCTGCGGGGTGTACTTCTTGCCGTCGATGTCGACGGTCCAGTTGGTGCCGACGTGCCGCTTCACCGACCTGATCGTGCGCTCTGCGTTGGTGACGGCCCGGCGCTTGGCGACCTCGCCGACCAGCACCTCGCCGTTCTTGGCAAACGCCACGACGGACGGCGTGGTGCGCGACCCTTCTGCGTTCGCGATGACCGTGGGCTCGCCACCCTCGAGGACGGCGACGACCGAGTTGGTCGTGCCCAGGTCGATACCGACCGCTCGTGCCATGGGGCATCTCCTTGTTGTCAGCAGTGGGGCAACTGCGGGTAAGAGTTGAGTCTGTACGACTCATGTTATGTGCGTCTCGGTGGATGTCAAATCAAACTTGAGCCTGCTCGGCTCAGCTTGTCCACAGCTGCTGATCCGCAACCCCGCCGTCCACAGATCACAGCCGGCAATCCTTTCGGGGCGGCCCGCGTCCATCGGGCTGGACTACATTCGTGATCGACATCGAAGGGGGTCCGATGGTGGGTTTCGCCCGCACACACGCGGCAGGTGCCCGAGTCGCGCTTGCCCTGCTCGCTTGCCTCGCGCTCGTACTCGCGTTTTTCGTAGGCCGGACGACGCCGGCAGCTGCCGCTGCCGGAACTGTGACACCCGCCTGGCAAATCCTGCCGCCTAATCCTGTTCGCATCAGCGGGCCGACCCGAATCCAAACGGCCATCGCGGCCTCGCGCGATGAGTTCCCGTCGTCCGGCACTGCCAAAGCTGTGGTGTTGGCGCGTTCCGATGCATTTCCCGACGCTCTCGCGGGTGGGCCGCTGGCGGCGAAAGTCGGCGGGCCGTTGCTGCTCACCCCGCCGTCCGGGCTTGATCCGGCGACGCGAGCCGAGATCGCGCGGGTAGCGCCGGCGGGCTCGACCGTCTACCTCCTTGGCAGCACTGCCGCGTTGCAGCCGACCGTCGACGCCGCGATCACCGCGCTAGGCGACAAGCCGCAACGGATTTTCGGCAGCGACCGGTTCGCGACCGCAGCAGCGATTGCCGACCAACTCGGCGACCCGACCACCGTTTTCGAGGCCACCGGGCTCGACTTCCCCGATGCGCTTGCGGCCGGTCCGGCGGCCATCACGTCCGACGGCGCGATCTTGCTCACCAACGGCACGCAACAGGCGCCCGCGACTGCCGCCTACCTGAAGGCGCATCCCGGTGGCCTGCATTACGCGCTCGGCGGCGCGGCGGCCAAAGCCGACCCGTCGGCAATCGCGTTCATCGGCGTCGATCGGTACGACACGGCGGCGCAGGTCGCCGACGAGTTCTTTCCGAGGCCGACCACGGTTGGCGCAACCACCGGGCTGAACTTCCCTGACGCGCTCGCTGCGGGGCCGGACCTCGCGTCGAAGGGCGCCCCCCTGCTGCTGGTCCCGACGACCGGGAGCCTTCCGCAGGCGCCCGCGATCGAGATGCTCGCCGATTCGGCGACTCTCACGAAAGCCGTCGTCTTCGGGAGTCCGGCCGCGGTCGACGATGGCATCGGCA
This sequence comes from Acidothermaceae bacterium, assembly GCA_050743645.1. Lineage (GTDB taxonomy): Bacteria > Actinomycetota > Actinomycetes > Acidothermales > Acidothermaceae > JBOGEK01. The sequence goes on along the minus strand of JBOGEK010000121.1, from coordinate 2,810 downwards.
CTCAGCTCGGCGAGTTCGCCGGGCTGACGCCGACCACGGCGGCTTTGTCGTCGTCCGCCCAATGGAGCGGGCGATACGGCGTGCTGACCGAACGCCAGGGCATCGGACCGAGCCACGTCGACAACGCCACGCTCGTAGCCGACGGAGAAACCGGCGACCTCACCACCTATCAGGCGTCCGGCCTCACGGCGGTCAGTTCGCATGCGGTGACCTCGCACGCGGCGCTCGACGAGATGCGCACGATCGCGGGCGGCTTCGAAACGGCCATCAACAACACCTACGGCGCCGGCTACACCGTGACGGGTTACCACTTCCCGACCGCCGACGCCGAGTTCGCCATCACCGCACAACCCGTCATCGAGGATCCGGTGGCGTCGCCGAGCGTGCGTGCGCTGACACTCGTCACCCTCGCGAACCTGTCGGGCGCGCAGGTGAACGCTGGTGCGCACGACGTCACGGGCCGGGCCGCCGTCGACGTGTGGTTGCCGATCGAAGGCAATGCACAGCTCGCGGGTGACACCATCCACTACCTGTTCGATCCGGCGACGGCAACGCCGCTCGAGGTGAAGCGGGTCGACCCGACCGGTGCGGTGCTCGACTACGAGAGCTACCTGTCATTCAGTACGACCGACAGCCCGCCACCCGACCCGTACGCGGCGTCACCATCGCCGAGCCCATCGTCGTAATGGCGCGCCGGTGGCGGCGTTGCCTAGACCTCGGTGCGGTGGAAGTTCTGCCAACTGCGACTCGGCGTCGGGCCGCGCTGGCCCTGGTAACGCGAGCCGTAAACCGCTGAGCCGTAAGGATGTTCGGACGGCGATGACGTGCGAAACAGGCACAGCTGGCCGATTTTCATACCCGGCCACAATTTGATCGGCAGCGTCGCGACGTTGCTCAGTTCGAGCGTCACGTGGCCGGAGAATCCTGGGTCGATCCAGCCGGCCGTCGAGTGAGTGAGCAGGCCGAGCCGGCCCAAGGATGACTTGCCCTCGAGGCGGCCGGCGACGTCGTCGGGCAACGTGATGACCTCATACGTCGACGCCAGCACGAACTCGCCCGGATGCAAGATGAACGGGTCTTCGCCGTCCGGCTCGACTTGTCTGGTGAGGTCGGGCTGTTCGACGGCCGGGTCGATGTGGGGGTAGCGGTGGTTCTCGAAGACCCGGAAATATTTGTCGATGCGCACGTCGACGCTCGACGGTTGCACCATGCCCGGGTCGAACGGATCGAGCACCACGCGGCCCTTGTCGAGCTCGGCGCGGATGTCGCGGTCTGAGAGCAGCACGCGCGCAATCTACCGGGTCATCGTTGCGCTGTGGCCGCCGCGGCTCGCCGGCTACGTTGCCGCGGAGCTACCCCGCCGCCGCGGAGCTACCCCGCCGCCGCCGCGGCTCGCTATTGCCGGGCCGCCTCGGCGGCACGCTGCATCTGGTTGAGGTGGGCCGTGTCGTGCCCGGCCATCTTGCGGATCACCTCGTCGAACGTCTCGGGCCCCTGCTCCGAGTGGGTGGCCGTGCGGCTCCAAGCGGTTTTCGGTGCAGCCTTGAACACGACCAGGTTGGCCTTGCGCAGACCCTCCCACGCGTCGAGTAGCTCGGCGAAAGGGAGGCGTGGCATCGGGGTCCAGATCTTTTCGTCGTAGCCGGGGTAGGTCGGGTTGTCGTCGCTCAGAATCAGCCGGCCGCGGAAGCCGAACACGAGGTCGACATCAAAAAGGTGGCCGGTGATCTGCGCGACCGACCACTCACCAGGCTCAGGCGCGGCGTCGAGCTGGGCGGGGGTCAGGTGCTCGGTGATCGCGCGCCAGCTCGCAACCGTTTCGCTCAGGATCGCGAGCGGATCGGTGTCGGCGTTGAGGTCGAGCAGCGCCTTCTTGTATTGCGCCGGCTGGGTGCTGGCATCGGGCATGGTGATGGGCTCGATAGGCATGACGTCTCCATCGGGTTTCGCTCTGGTCGGACGGCGACGCTGCCGGTGCGGTTGTTCTACCGCATCGGACGACGGCGGGCCAGCGATATCCGCGCGGTGGGTGCGGCGCGGGCACACCGGCCCTGAGGTTGGTAGACATCTGGCGGGTTCTAGCGCCCTGAACGTCTACCAACGGCGGTCTCGATAGCGTGTCGTGATGCGACAGCTGACTGACGGATCGGCGAATCGTCGTGGCTGAGGCAACGGCCGGCCTCGAGGTCGACGGGCTGGCCAGATCGTTCGGATCGTTGACCGCACTCGACGGGCTGACGTTCGCCGTGGCGGCCGGACACGTGACCGGGTTCTTGGGCGCGAACGGCGCAGGCAAGACCACCACGATGCGAGCGATCTTCGGCCTGACGGAGCTCGACGCGGGCACGGTCACCTGGCGTGGCGCACCGGTCGACGCGGCGGAACGCGGCCGGTTCGGCTACATGCCGGAAGAGCGCGGGTTGTACCCGAGCATGCTGGTCGGCGAGCAGATCGAATATCTCGGCCGGCTGCACGGCATGACGGCGTCGGCCGCCGCGGCGGCGACGAAATCGTGGCTCGAGCGGCTCGACCTCGCCGATCGTGCCGGCAGCAAGGTCGAGGCGCTGTCGCACGGCAATCAGCAGCGTGCGCAACTCGCAGCGGCATTGGTCCACGAGCCCGAACTGCTGGTGCTCGACGAACCGCTCGCCGGCCTCGACCCGCCGGGCATCGACGCGATCGCCTCGGTGCTGGTCGAGCGGGCGAAAGCCGGTTGCTGCGTGCTCTTTTCGAGCCACCAACTCGATTTGGTCGAGGACCTCTGTGAGTCGGTGGTGATCATCGATCACGGACGCCTTGTTGTGTCGGGC
>JBOGEK010000120.1:0-1684 GCA_050743645.1 Acidothermaceae bacterium | reverse complement strand
GTCGGCTACCGGTGAGAGCGGGGGGATATACCAGACCATCGGCAGCGTGCGGTACTCAGGGTGCAGCGGCAACGCCACTCGGTGCTTCACCGCGAGCGAGTAAACGGGCGAGCGCCGTGCCGCCTGGATCCAGTCGTCAGCGATTCCTTGCCGCGCCGCCTCGGCGCGGACCTCGGGGTCTTCGGGATCGAGAAACACCGACAGTTGTGCCTCGTAGAGGTCTTGCTCGTCTGCCGTCGCGGCGGCTTCGAGCACCTTGTCGGCGTCGTAGAGAAACAGGCCCAGATAGCGCAGGCGGCCCACGCAGGTCTCCGAGCAAATCGTCGGCTGGCCCGACTCGATCCGCGGGAAGCAGAACGTGCACTTCTCCGCCTTACCGGTGCGGTGGTTGAAATACACCTTCTTGTAAGGGCAACCGGAGACGCAAAAACGCCAACCCCTGCAGCGATCCTGGTCGACGAGAACGATGCCGTCTTCTTCGCGCTTGTACATCGCACCCGAGGGGCACGAGGCGACACACGAGGGATTGAGGCAGTGCTCGCAAATGCGTGGCAGGTAGAACATGAAGACTTGCTCGAACTCCATCTTCACGTGCTCTTGCATCATCTCAAGGTTGGGATCAGCCATCGCGTTCTTCGGCGCGCCCGCGAGGTCGTCCTCCCAGTTGCTCCCCCAGTTCATGCTCATGTCGCGACCAGTCAGCGCCGAAATGGAGTGCGCGCTCGGATTCGGCGTGCCAAGAGGCGCGTTGATCACCGTGCCGTAGTCGTAGGTCCAGGGATCACCGTAGTCGTCGATCGTCGGCAAATCCGGGTTGTAAAAGATGGACAGCAGCTTGCGCACCCGGCCGCCGGCCTTGAGTTGCAATCGGCCCTTTCGGTCGAGCGCCCAACCACCGTTCCACAGCTTCTGGTCTTCATACCTTTTCGGGTAGCCGACGCCGGGCTTGGTCTCAACGTTGTTGAAGTAGACGTACTCGGTGCCCGGCCGGTTGGTCCACACCTGCTTGCAGGTCACCGTGCAGGTGTGGCAACCGATGCACTTGTCGAGGTTCATCACCATCGCCATCTGGGCCATGATCCGCATCAGTACTCGACCTCCTGCGCTCGACGACGAATGACCGTGATCTCGTCGCGCTGGTTACCAGTCGGCCCGTAGTAGTTGAAGCCGTAGGACAGTTGCGCATAGCCGCCGATCATATGCGTCGGCTTGATGACGAGCCGCGTCAAGGAGTTGTCTGCTCCACCGTGCCAGCCCGAGATCTCAGACTTCGGCGTCATCAGATGGCGGTCCTTGGCGTGGTACATGAACACGGTTCCTTCGGGCATGCGATGCGTGACCACGGCTCGGCAGGCAACGACGCCGTTGCGGTTGTACGCCTCGATCCAATCGTTGTCGTTGACATCGATCTTGGCGGCGTCGCGCGGGCTCATCCAGATCACCGGACCACCGCGGAACAACCGCAGCATGTGCAGGTTGTCTTGGTACTCGGAGTGAATTGACCACTTCGAGTGTGGCGTGAGATAGCGCACGGTGATCTCGGGCCGGCCTTCTTCACGCACGCCTTGCTCGCCGTAGTGGCGCGCGTAGTCGAGCGGGGGCCGATAGGTCGGCAACCACTCGCCGTATTCGGCGATCCAGTCGTGGTCGAGAAAGAAGTGCATCCGCCCGGTGAGCGTGTGCC
>JBOGEK010000119.1:0-8326 GCA_050743645.1 Acidothermaceae bacterium | reverse complement strand
GCCTACGATGACGAGGTCATCGACGGTGAGATCCACGACTCCCAACGCCTCGATTACTTCCGCGGCCATTTGATCGCGCTGCATCGGGCGATCGCCGACGGTGCCGACGTCCGCGGTTATTTCGCGTGGTCGCTACTCGACAACTATGAGTGGGGATTCGGCTACTCGAAGCGGTTCGGCATTGTGCACGTCGATTTCGACAGCCAGCAGCGGCGCATCAAGGACAGTGGCCACTGGTACAGCGGCGTTGCCGCGACCAATTCGGTGCCGCTGGGCTGAGCGCCGCCGCCATCGGCCGGCGGGGGTTCTCGGCGGCTTTGCTCTGCTGCGTATATGCAGCAGAGCAAAGCACCTTCTGAAGGTGTCGCGGTCAGCCGGGTCAGCCCGGTCAGCCCGGTCAGCCGGGTCAGCCGGGTCAGGCAGATTCGCGAATGACCAGCTCGGTGGGCAGCACGACGGGTTCGGGTATCACAGCGGTGTTTTGCAGCCGCATCAGCAACAGCTTCGCCATGTTGTGACCGAGGTCTTCGATCGGCTGCCGCACACTCGTCAATTGCGGGTCGGTGTGCCTGGCAACGCTTGAGTCGTCGAAACCGACGAGTGCGACGTCGTCGGGCACCTTGCGGCCGGCGGCCTTCAAGACGCGCAGCGCTCCGGCCGCCATCAAGTCATTTGCGGCGAACACGGCATCGAGGTCTGGGACCCGCTCCAGCAAGGCGGTCATCGCGGTTTCACCGCTTTCTTCGGTGAACGCGCCGGGAGCGACCAGATTTCGCCATTGCCGACGGACATCGGCGGGCAGCCCTTTCTTGAATCCGTTGAGGCGGTCGATACCCGCGCACATCTCACCCGGCCCGGCGATCGAAACGATGCATTGCCTGCCCTGCGCCACGAGATATTCGACAGCAGCGCGCGCGCCGCCTTCGTTGTCGGAGTCGACGTACGGAATGACGTGCTTGCTGAGCGGACGGCCGCTCAACACGGCGGGCAGGTGTTGCTTTTCGAGCATGCCGAGCAGCGAATCGTCGCCGTGCAGGGACATGAGAATGACGCCGTCGGCATGCCGGTTGCGCACATAGCGGGCGATGCGGTCTTCGTCGCCCTGCGCGGTCAGCAGCACAAAGGTGTAATCGGTGCTGGCCAGCTCGGAGGCAATGCCCGTGACCATGCCCGCTAGCACCGGGTCGGCGAACAGCCGCGACTCGCGTTCGGCAATCACCAGCGCGATCGTGTCGCTGCGCTTCGTGACTAGTGAACGTGCGGCGCGGTTGGGCTCGTAGCCGAGAATCTCGATCGAATGCTCGACAGCTGCTTTTGCCTCAGGGCTTACTTTCGGTGAATCGTTCACGACTCGCGAAACTGTTGCGCGTGACACACCGGCGTGCGCAGCGACTGCTTCGAGGGTGGGTGATTCGTGTTGCGGCGCCACGGAAGCAGGCCCGGAGGCTGGTTTGGAAGCCGGCGGCACCATGCGCGACCTCCCTCGTCTGCGACCGTGACTGCGGCGCGTGCATTCAGGTCGGCTGATCCGCCCGGTTGACGTGCCGACCAGTTTGCACCTCGCCCTGAGTCTACGAAACCGCTTACGGCAATACCGCCCAGCTTCGTAACGCGTCGAGGAGCCCGCTGGGGAGCTCGCGCTGGGGGAGGTCGCCAAATGCCACCCACTCGACGGCTGCCGCGTCGTCGCCGGCGGCCGGAGTCCCCGCCACGACGTCGACGAGATAGTCGCGGATCCGGTAGACGACTTCGCCGGGCCCGTGCCGCACGACCTCGCCGATGAAGCGGTTCACCCGAACGTGCACGGCGGTTTCTTCGAACATTTCGCGGACGACGGCAGCCTCGTCGGTCTCGCCGGGCTCGACTCGACCTCCTGGCACGGACCATTTGCCGACGTCGGGTGGGTGCCCGCGCTGCACCAGCAGCAGGGCGCCGTCCTGCACGGCGATCGCACCGACCGCAGCGACCTCAGGCATCGGTGACCTCGTGCATGGGCGCCACTGTATTTAGGGATCGGGGAGGTCGTCGCGGGACGGCTGCCGGGACAACTGCATTGGGGGTCATCGTTTTGGCGTCTTGACGGAATCGCGGTCATTGGGACACCGTCGGACACATGACGGCAAAGCCGACCCGCCGATGAAGGCGCCCAGCTCATGAAGGCGAAGCCGACCTGCCCGAGGTGCGGCACCGACTTGCACGCGCCGGGCTTGTGGTCGAGCGCCTGGCAGTGCGACGAGCACGGCTCGGTGCCACCTTTGCAGCCGGTGGTTCGACCTAACGCGGAGTGCCTCGACGACCTCCGCACCAAGGCGTCGGTCCCGGTGTGGATTCCGTGGCCGTTGCCGACCGGTTGGGTAGTGACCGGTTTCGCTCACGCGGGCGATGAGCGCACGGGCGCGGTTGCCACCGTGGTCGGCTGCTCGGGTCCGGCGCCACTCGGGGGAGCGGCCGACCTGCTGCTCGTCGCCGAATCGCCCGGCGTCGGTTTGGGCGCCCGATTCGCCGGCCTGGCCGGACCCGATCCTGGCGAGGCGTTCGACGCGGGCCCGGCGCATGCGAAGGTCGACGCCTCGGGACATCCGACCGCGATGTGGAACGTCGACGCTGGTCCCGAGGCCGCAGTGTTCGTCGGCGAAGCGAAGGCGGCCTGGATCTGGGCACTGCTTTGGCCTGCGGCTGCCGGCGTCCTGTTGCTCGAAAATCTTGGGCTTCGCGACCTCACCGAGCGAACCGGCGGGCTCGATGTCCCGTTCGGCGCGCTGATGCCGCGACTCACCGAGCTTGCGCAAGGCGACGACCCCGGTCGCAGATAGCCTGATCTCCTGACTGATCGCGCGGGAGGCGCGCGGCTTCGACGCGAGGACGGCGCAAAGCGCGATGCGGATCGATCTTCACGCGCACAGCAACGCCTCTGACGGTACCGATACTCCTGCACAGCTCATCGAACACGCCTACGTGGCAGGGCTTGACGTCGTAGCGCTGACGGATCACGACACGGTCGACGGCCATGCCGAAGCTGCAAAATCCGTGCGCTCAGCGCCGCGCAGCCGGCCGTTCGCGCTGGTTCGCGGTATCGAACTTTCGTGCATCGTCGACCATGTGAGCCTGCACCTGCTCGGGTACCTTTTCGATCCCACGCACGCCGAATTGGCAACCGAGATCGACTTGCTGCGAACTGATCGGGTGCGCCGGGCCCGCGTGATGGTCGACCGTCTCGCCGAACTCGGTGCTCCTGTGAGCTGGCCGCAGGTGCTGCGCATTGCTGGCGAGGCGGCTGTCGGGCGGCCACACGTGGCGCGCGCCCTGGTCTAGTCTGGTGTTGTCGCTGACATTTCGTCGGCGTTCGTGCCCGATTGGATCGGCAACAACGGTCGGGCCTACGTCGAGAAATACTCGCTGTCACCCGAGCGCGCGATCGGCTTGGTGAAGGCAGCAGGTGGGGTGAGCGTCTTCGCCCACCCGGCGGCGTCGGCTCGCGGTCGCATCGTCGAGGAGTCGTACATCGCCCGGTTCGCCGCCGCCGGTCTCGATGGGATCGAGATCGACCACCCCGATCACGATGAGCCGACCCGGCAGCGGCTGCGCGAGGTCGCGGCTTCGCTGGGGTTGCTGGGGACCGGCTCAAGCGACTACCACGGTTTTGTGAAGCAGACGCCGCTCGGCGCCGAGTCGACCGATCCGGCGGTGTTCGACGAGCTGGTCGCGCGCGCCACCGGCGCTACCGTGGTACGAGCGTGAACGCGAGATTCTTCGGCGAGGTGTTCGTGACCCTGCTCGTCATCATGGACCCGCCAGGTTCGGTGCCGATCTTCTTGTCGTTGACGGGCGCCCACAGCAGAAAAGCCCGACGCCGTAGTGCCGATCTGGCAGTACTCACCGCGCTTGTGGTCATCGTCGCGTTTGCCCTCTTCGGCCAGCAGGTTCTCGAGTATCTACACGTCACCGTCCCTGCGCTCCAGGTGTCGGGCGGCTTGCTGCTGCTTCTCGTCGCGCTCGAATTGCTGATGGGTTGGGGAGCGCAACCGACCCTGAAGGACGACGTCAATGTGTCGATGGTTCCGCTCGGGACTCCTTTGCTGGCAGGCCCTGGGGCGATCGCCGCGACCATCGTGTTCGCCAAGCAAGTGCATCATTTCCGCGACGCGTTGGCGCTCGGGCTAGCCATTGTCGGTGTGCACATCATCGTGTGGCTCACGCTGCGGTTTTCGAGCGTCATTCTCAAATTGATCGGCCGTAGCGGCGTCACGCTGGTTACCCGGATCGCCGGTCTGCTGTTGTCGGCTATCGCCGTCCAACTCGCGGCCGGCGGCATCAAGGCTTTCGTTGCCTCGTAACGGAAATCTATCGATCGTCGCGCGGCGTGCGGCCGGCGAGTCGTTCACAATAGACACCGGTGTCGCTGAGCTGTTGCGCGACGCAAGCCGCCGAAACGCCTTCACGTTGCTGATCGACGGCGTCGAGCATTCCCACGTCGACCTCGACGATCCGCGCTACCTCGTCTTCGAATACGTGCACTGGCTTGGCGACATTATCGATTGCCTCGCTCCCGAGGGCGAGCCGCTCGACACCGTGCACCTCGGCGGCGGGGCCGCGACCGTCGCCCGCTACATCGCGGCGACTCGGCCGGTGTCGCACCAGACCGTGTTCGAACTCGATGCGGCGCTCGTCACGCTGGTGCGCACGAAGCTGCCGATGCCCAAGACTCGCCGGCTGCGGCTGCGGGTCGGTGATGCGCGAACGGGTCTTGCAGGTTTGCCGTCGCAGTCGGCCGATCTCGTCGTCCGCGATACTTTTCGCGACGCCGAAGTGCCAGCGCATCTCGCCACTGTCGAATTTGCCAGCGAGGTAAGGGAAATCCTGCGACCAGGAGGCGTCTACCTGCTGAACGTGGCCGACGGTGCGCCGTTTCGCAAGCTCGGGGCCGACCTCGCTGCCTTGCGCGACGTATTCGCCCAACTCGCAGTGGTTTCCGAGCCGTCGGTTTTTCGCGGACGACGTCACGGCAACCTCGTGGTGGCCGCGTCCGACGCGCCGCTGCCGATCGACGCGATCGCCAGGCGAGTTGCCGACGGCGCCGTGCAGGGTCGGGTGCGCGAGAACGGCGAGGCGCGCGCAATGGCGCGCGGCCACCGGCCGTTGCGCGACGCCGAACTTGGTTAGCTGCGGCGTGGATGCGCGAGACCGTCGGTGGCCCGCGACACGATGGCGGTATGAGTGCAGTCGTTGACCCGGTTCAGCTGAACCTCGAAAGCATCCAGGCCTTTCCGCGCCGGCTCTTCTCGTGCACGCCGTCGCGGCTGACCACCTGGGTCGACTGCCCGCGGGCCTACCGGATGAAGTACCTCGACCGTCCGCGACCACAGGCTGGGCCACCTTTCGCTCACAACAGTCTCGGCGCAAGCGTGCACAACGCGCTCGCGGGCTGGTGGCGGGTGCCACGCGAGCGCCGCACTGTTGCCGTGGCCGGCGACTTGCTCGATTCCGGTTGGTCGGGCGAGGGATTTCGCGACGAAGCGCAGTCGCTCACCTGGCGCGGGCGGGCGCGCTCGATGGTTGAGCGCTACGTCGCCCGACTCGACCCCGACCGCGAGCCGGTCGGCGTCGAGCGAACTCTCGCGGCTCGCACGGAACTGCTGGCCCTGTCAGGTCGGGTTGATCGGCTCGACGACCGTGACGGCGAGCTTGTCGTCGTCGATTACAAGACCGGACGACGGCCGCTGACCACCGACGATGCCCGCGGCTCGATCGCGTTGGCGATCTACGCGATCACTGCGTCGCGCACGCTGCGTCGTCCGTGCCGCAAGGTCGAACTGCATCACCTGCCGACGGGTGAGGTCATCGAGTGGGAGCACACCGACGAATCGCTGGCGCGTCAACTCGGCCGCGCCGAGGCCATCGCCGACGAGATCGTGGCGGCGTCGTCCGGCCATGGCGAGGCCGAACCTGACGTCTACCCGGCGCGTCCTGGCGGCCAGTGCGGCTGGTGCTCGCTGCGCGCGCATTGCGCCGAAGGCCAACGTGCGGCACCGGCCCGCGACCCGTGGGAAGCACTTGGCGACCCGGTCTGAACTTGCGGGCGTCCGGCGGCGTGCCAGAGGATCGCCTGATGAGCGATGCCGAACTGCCAGACGACGCCGCACCTTCGCGCTGGACCCAGTCGACCGTTTACGCCGACATGTGGGCCGACCCCGATGACGATCCGCGAGAGACCGGCGTCGAGACAACCGACGAGCGAAGCACGCTGCTCGACTACTTGCGCCGCTACCGCCTCACGCTGCGCTTGAAATGTGCCGACCTCGACGCCGACCAACTCGCGCGGCGTTCGGTGCCGCCCTCGACGATGTCGCTGCTAGGGCTCGTGCGGCATCTGGCCGACGTCGAGCGCTACTGGTTCCGCCAGGTCATGGCCCGCCACGACGCACCCCCGTTGTTCCGCACTGCCGAAAATCGCGATGCCGCCTTCGACGACGCGATCGGCGATCCCGCCATGGTCGAGCAGGCATGGCAGGCATGGCAGGCCGAAGTTTCCTTCGCCGAGCAATACACCGACGCCACGGCGGATCTCACGACGACGGGCACGATGCGCGACGGCGACACCGTGCTGCTGCGCGACGTGCTGGTGCACATGATCGAGGAGTACGCCAGGCACTGCGGGCACGCCTACCTGTTGCGCGAACGGATCGACGGTCGGGTCGGCCAGTAGGCGGCTCTCGGCGGCTCTAGGCGATCTCGGCGATCCGGGTCGATCCGTGGCTCAGGGATTCCGCAGAACAGCCGATGCAGAACTCGTCGGTTTCGACGAGTGCCGGTTCGCAGGACGCTGCGTGCCGTGCGGAGGAGTCTGATGGACGAGTTCGACGAGATCGTGCGCGAGTTCCTCGTGGAAAGCTACGAGAACCTCGACCAGCTCGACCGTGACCTGGTGGGCTTGGAGCGTGAGCCCGACTCACGCGACCTGCTGCAGAGCATCTTCCGCACGATCCACACGATCAAGGGCACCAGCGGCTTTCTCGCGTTCGGCAAGCTCGAAGCGCTCACCCACGCGGGCGAGGGCTTGCTCGCGAAGCTGCGTGACGGCGGCCTGGTGCTCGACCAGGAGCGCACCACCGGCCTGCTCGATCTGGTCGACGCGATCCGCGGCATCCTCGCCGCTATCGAGGCCACCGGAGTCGAAGACGACCGCGATCACGTGGCGCTGGTCGCACGGTTGACGGCGCTGCAGGAGCGGTCCGCCGCGGACGAAGCCGCCGCGGAGGCCGCAGCCGCTGCCGAGGCTGCTGCCGCAGCGGAAGCTGCCGCGATGTCGGACGGCGAGATCGCAGACGGCGAGACGCCGGACGCCGCCTCAGACGGCGCCCCTACCGAAACCGACGCAACCGAGTCGAGGGGCGGCCGAGCCAAGGGCGGATCCGCCAAGCGCAAGCCCGCGACCAGCCGCCGCGCGCAAGCCAAGGCGGAACCGGAGCCAGATCCGACGGTGCCGCTGCTCGGCGAGCTGTTGAAGCAGCAGGCCGGCGTCGATGACACCGACCTGGCCGTCGCGATGCTCGAGCAGCAACTCGGCGACGACCGCCCGCTCGGCGAGATCCTGATCGACCACGGCCAGGCCACCGGCGACCAGGTGCGCGAGGCCCTAGCTATCCAGTCAGAGGCCCGCACGACCGGCAACACCGGATCGCACCCCGTCGGCGTCAGCGACGCCTCGCTTCGGGTCGACGTGAACCTGCTCGACACGTTGATGCGCCTGGTCGGCGAACTCGTGCTCACGCGCAACCAGATCGTTGCGACCGCGGCCGTACAGTCGGACCCCGCAATGCTGCGCTCGTCGCAGCGACTGAACCTGTTGGTGAGCGAGCTGCAAGAGGGCGTCATGAAGACGCGCATGCAGCCGATCGACACCGTGCTGAGCAAGCTGCCCCGCGTCGTCCGCGATCTCGGCGTTTCGTGCGGCAAGGAAGTGCGCCTCGAACTCGAAGGCCGCGAAACCGAGCTCGACAAGACCATCCTCGAAGCGATCAAGGACCCGCTGACCCACGTCGTCCGCAATGCGGTCGACCACGGCATCGAGACGCCCGAGGCGCGGGCAGCCGCAGGCAAGCCGGCGGAAGGCCGACTCACGCTGCGGGCGTTCCACGAGGGCGGCCAGGTCAACATCGAGATCTCCGACGACGGCGCAGGCATCGACCCGTCGAAGGTGGCCACACGGGCGTTGCAGAGCGGCCTGGTCACCTCCGAGCAGCTGCGCGGCATGGGCGCGCGTGAGGTGCTCAACCTGATCTTCGTGCCGGGCTTTTCGACCGCAGACGCGGTCACGAATGTGTCGGGC
>JBOGEK010000118.1:0-6400 GCA_050743645.1 Acidothermaceae bacterium | reverse complement strand
CGCTATTTCGTCTGCTTGGCTGTTCGCCTACTCGAAAACCGGCGCCAACGTTGCTTCGTTGCTCGTGCCTTCGCCCGTCGCGGCGCCGCGGCCGAGACCCGAACGGGTCGACAACCGCTTCTCAGGGATCAGGAAAGCCAGCAGCAGGCCGACCAGCACGAGTGGCACCGACCACAGGAACGTGCTGTTGACCGCATGCACGTACGCGTTGTCGAAGATGGTCCTCAGCGGTCCGGATAGGTTCACTTGCCCCCCGCCTTGGCCCTTGGCAAGGGCGGCGCCGAGGGCGGCCCGATCTGCGCCGCTGCTATGCCCGGTGACGTAGCTGGTGAGCATGTTGGTGACCAACGCGCCGAACACCGCGACGCCGATGGCCGAACCCATGCTGCGGAAGAACGTGTTCGACGATGTACCTACGCCGAGGTCGGCATACGGCAACGCGTTCTGGATCGCCAGCACGAGCACCTGCATGATGCAGCCCATGCCGAGACCGACGATGAGCATGGCACCGGCGAGCGCCAGGTAAGCGGTGTGTGCCTTGATCAAGCCCATCAGCACGAAACCGATGCTCACGAGAACGAGTCCGATGATCGGGAACATCTTGTAGCGGCCGATCCTGGTGATGATGCGACCGCTGCCGATCGACGACGTGAGCACGCCAACCATGAGCGGTAGCAGCTCGAGACCCGACATCGTCGGTGACGCTCCGCGCACCTCCTGCATATACAGCGGTAGGTAGACGATCGCGCCGAACATCGTGAAGCCGAGGATGAACCCGACTGCGTTAGCGACAGTGAAGACCCGGTTGCGGAACAGCCGCATCGGCAGGATCGGCTCCGCCGCACGCATTTCCCACCACACGAAGGCCGCAGCCAGGATCGCGCCGATGGCGAACAAGCCGATGATCTGCGGCGACGCCCATGCGTAGCCGCTGTGATGTGCCTTGCCACCAAGCGACAACGCCAGCAATAGAGCCGAAGTCGCGGCGACCAGGATTCCTGCGCCGGTGTAGTCGACCTTGTGATTGCGCTTGTGGAACGGAATGTCGAGCACGATGCTCGTCACCACGAGCGCGACCGCGCCGATAGGCAAGTTGATGTAGAAAACCCAGCGCCAGCTGAGTTGTTCGGTGAAAATGCCACCGAGCAGGGGCCCCACCACGCTGGCCAGGCCGAAGACCGCGCCGAAGTAGCCCTGATAGCGACCGCGTTGCCGCGGCGGAATGACGTCGCCGATGATCGCCATCGCCAGCGTCATGAGGCCACCGGCGCCGATACCTTGCAGCGCGCGAGTGCCGATCAGCTCGCCCATGTTCTGGCTCGCACCCGCGAGCGCCGAGCCGATCAAGAACACCACGATCGCGAACTGAAACACGATCTTTCGTCCGAGCAGGTCGGAGATCTTGCCGTACAGCGGTGTCGATGCCGTAGAGGTCAGCAGGTATGCCGTGACCACCCACGCGAGGTGCTCCTGGCCGCCGAGATCGGAGGTGATGCGCGGCAGCGCAGTAGACACGATGGTCTGGTCGAGCGCGGCCAGCAACATGCCCAGCATCAGACCCGAAAGCACGACCTGGATCTGACGGTGCGACATGTGCACCGGTTCTGGCGGGGCCGACGCGTCAGTGACGGCCGGCGAAACTTCACTCATCTGGCGATCTCCTCAACAGCTTCAGGTACATCTTCGGCGTGCCGCGTCTCAGTCGTGTCAGCCGCTAAATCATCGGCCAATCGGGCAAGCAATGTCGTGAGCATTTCGACGTCCTTCTTCGGCCAGCCGCTGACGGCGCGGCCGAGCACGCCGTCGAGTTCACGGGCAACCGACTCAATTTCGGCGCGGCCCTTGGCGCTGACTTGGAGAAGACGCGCACGCTTGTCGTCGGGATCGTCGAGGGATTGGGTGAACCCGCCGTCGCACAGTGCGCGAATTTGCCGGCTCACCGTCGACGGGTCGAGTTGGACCGCGGCGGCAAGATCGGAAAGTCGTAACGGCCCTTGCTCGATCAACTGGCCGAGTAGGACGAGTCCGGCCTTGTCGCAACTGCTGTGCACTCGTACGCTGCGCAACCGATGAGCGCGTCGGACGACGTTGTAGAGCGCCTCGACCAGCGAAGGCGGCTGCTTGAGCTGAGTTGCTTGCACCATACAACTATCGGCAGGTTCGGCCGGAAACTCAAATTGATCAGTCGGCGGAGCCGAGCCCGGCCTGCCGAGCCCGCAGGATCGCCTCTGCGCGGTCGCTCACCTGCAGCTTCGTGAAGACGTTCGAGACATGGTTGCGCACTGTCTTCGGAGAGACGACAAGCTTGCGTGTGATCTCGGTGTTCGACAGACCGCGAGCGACCAGTTCGAGTACTTCTCGCTCCCGATCGGAGAGCTCTGGAAACAGCAGCGGATCGCGCGCCGACAAGGGCCGGGTCAGGTACGACAAAACTCGGCCGGCGACCGCAGGTCCGAACACGACGTCGCCGCGCGCCACCGACGAGAGCGCACGCAGCACGTCGCCGGTGTCGGCACCCTTCACGACATAGCCTCGCGCGCCCGCGCGCATTGCGGCGAAGACAGATTCGTCCTCGTCGAGCATCGTCAAGACGAGCACTGCGATTTGCGGATCCGCGGCGACGATCCGCCGGGTCGCCTCGACACCGTTGACGCTAGGCATGTTCAAATCCATCACGACGACGTCCGGCTTGAGTTCGGCGGCGAGCGCGACGGCGGACTCGCCGTCCGCGGACTCGCCGATCACGTCGACGTCGGGCAGCGATTCGAACAATGCGCGCAGGCCGCGCCGGAATGTCGGGTGGTCGTCCGCCAGTAGGACGCGCGTGCTCATGACGCAGCCCGCAACGGCAACTCGGCAACGACCGAGGTGCCACCTCCGGGCCGTGGCCTCACCCGGCACGAGCCGCCCAATTCGGCTGCACGTTCGGCCATCGCCGCAAGCCCCACACCAGCCGCTCCTGGTTCACGCTGCGCTGGTACGCCGACGCCATCGTCGGCAATTTCGAGCCGCAGTAGCGAATCCGACACGGTGAACGCGACCCTCGTCGTCCGCGCTTGCGAATGTCGTACGACGTTGTTCAACGCTTCGGTCGCGATGCGGTAGGCCGCCACCTCGACGGCTGCGGGTAGCGGCGGCAGTTGCAGTGCCGAGACCGAGACATCCAAAGCGATCCGTTCTCCCAACCTCGCTGCGTATTCCTGGAGTGCGGGCACGAGACCGAGCTGGTCGAGCACCGGCGGGCGAAGGTCGTAGACGAGTCGTCGGACGTCGCTGATCGATGCCTGCAGCTCCGTCTTCAACCGGGCCAAGTCGGCATCGGTCGACTCTGGATCTTTGCGCAGCGTATTTCTCGCCGCATCGAGGCCGAAGGCGACACCGGCCAATGCCGGACCGAGCCCGTCGTGCAGATCGCGCCGGATGCGTCGTCGTTCTTCCTCTCGTGCGATCACGAGCGATTCGCGCGAGCGCTGCAGGTCTCGGGTCAACGCGGCCGCATGCGCAGCGACGACGATGTGTCGCGCCAAGTCCTCGAGCAACGCGAGGTCGCGCGGTCCGTAGTGCTCCCTGCGGTCCCGGGGCGCAACGAGGAGTTCTCCGACCTGCTCGCCTCGCAACTCCAACGGCACCTTGAGCTGTGCACCTGTCGGCACACCGACAGCCGCCGTCGGCGTCGTGTCACCAGCAAGGACGACGGCGACGTATGGCGCATGCAGTGCGTCAGCGACAGTTCTCGCGACCTCGGCAAGTAAGTCGCCGGGGCTGCCCGCGATGCGGCGTCCGAAATCGGACAACGCTGCCGATGGATCGCCGCGGTCGCCGTAGACGAGTCGGTCAACCGAACGCTGGAGTCGTGTTCGCAGCGGCGCTACCGCCACGGTGATCACACCGGCCGCGACAAGGGTCGCCGCCCGGTCGGCGCGACTGCCGAAGGCGGCATCGGCGATGCCAACGACCGCTGCATACGCCACGAGCAACAACGTCGACAACAATCCGTAGACCAGCACTCGGGGCAAAGCAAAACCGGCACGGGTCAAAGCGACCGCGAGGGTGACCGGGAACATCATGGTTGCGAGCACATTCACCGCGATAATGAGGTCGCCAATCGGTTTGATCGGCGGTGTGGCGATTGTGACGACGATGATCCCGGCTGCCACGAGCAGCCACCGCAACTGAGCACGGACCCTCGCGTCACCACGCCTGTACCGGACGCCGAGTGATGCGATCGCTGCCAGGAAGGCGGCGATGAGCAACAGATGTCCTGCGTCACCGATGGGTCCGAGCACCTTTTGTGCTGCGGCGGATCCGAACGGGTTGTCGGCATGAACGTCGAAGTCGCCGTTGCTGCCCGGTTGAAACGCAGTGCCGAGCCAGGTGAAGACGTCGGCCGCAACTGCTGCCCACACTGCCCAACGCCACCGAGGCCCGGGTACGTCGCCGGTCGGAAACCACAACAGCAGCAACGAAATACCTGGGACAACCGAGGTCCACAGCCAACTCTCGATCCAGACCGCGGCGGGGGTGAACACGGCGCCGTGATGTAGACCGTGCCACGCATAAATGAAGACGACGTACGTGGCGGTGCACAGCAACCCGAGCCCGAGGAACAACCAGGCGAGCCTGTCGTATCGAACGGGATGGTGGCGGTCGCGATAGCGGAGCAGAAGTGCGGCGAGCATGGGGAAGGTCGGCCCGGCGACGATGTTGATGACCGAGCCGGTCTCGATGATCGGCGCGTGCGCGTGATCGACCGCCGCGACGACGGCGAGCACCCCGAACGCGATCGCGTCAACGATGCCGACGACCAGCGCTGCCGCAGCCCAGGTCGCGCGAGGGTCGGCGTTTCCGGCAACGAGCACAGCGGCGTCGCCGCGCTCCTGCTGGTTCATCGCCGCATCTTCCCGCGACCTGGGTCGGTTCGTCATCGTTTTGACGGTTCGGACGCCGGTCAGGCGCCGACGGTGACCGGCGTGGGCTGTGCTGCGTCGTCCGGCATGATCTCGGACGTGTCAGCGATGCCGGGCCTGACTGCAAGCCGCACGCTGACGACGAGCGTCCAGACCAGGCCGAGCACGAACGCAGCCGGGTTGGCGTTCACCGGGTCGTTGAAGCCAACAAGTGCGAGCGCGATGCCCGCAATGCCGATGAACGCGCCGACGTACGTCGTCGGGCGGCCGACGAGCGACGTTCGTCGCAGCGCGAATGCTGCGGCGGCGACGAATGCGGCGTACGGCAACCAGCTCACGATGAACGCCGCGCTTCCGAGATCGTTGAGCACTTGAGCAACGTCGGGGCTCAACGTCTTGCGGTCGATATAGAGCGCGAGCATTGGCGCGCCTGATCCCAGCTTGATCGCCAACATTGTGATGCCGGCGACGATCGCAGCACCTGGGGCGAGGTTGTTCCCGCCACCGCGACTGTGCCGCCGCCACAGGTCGGCGAGATAGCCGAGAAAGGCGATGAACGCGACGAAGCCGAGCACCTCCAATGCCAAACCGATCTTGGCGGTGGTACTTCCGGCCTGATGGATGGCGCCTCGCAAAACGTTGGCGCCACTCGCGTGCGCCGATTGGTCGGTGCCGGCGACGTTCATCTGGTTCCCGATCAGGATGAGGCCGACGAACAAGGCCCCGGTACTGGCCCCGATGCGGTCTCGAACGGTGGTGAGCATGATCCCTCCTTCTTCCCGGCTCCTCGTGGGCCGGTGAGTCGGGAAGAAGCGTGCGGCAGGAGTTGTCCCACCGTCATGGGACAGTCGGTCCCGACTCGTCCCGAGGTTCGCGATGAGTTGCGCGCGCGCCTGGCGTCTCTACGTGTGTTCCGACTTGGATTGAAGGAGAAATGCATGTCCGACTCGAACGGGCCAGACATCGCCCGGCTGGCAACCCAGCGCATGTCGAGTCCGCCGATGACCAGCCACGCGGCCGTCGAGGCGCGCGCGCTCGTGAAGCATTACCGCGGCCGTGACGGCGTCGTCGAAGCGGTGCGTGGCGTCGATCTGCGTATCGAGGCGGGTGAGGTATTCGGTTTCCTCGGGCCGAACGGCGCCGGCAAGTCGACAACGGTCCGCATGCTCACGACGCTGCTCTCGATCACGTCGGGTAAGGCGTTCGTCGCCGGTATCGATGTCGCGGCCAAGCCCGACGAGGCGCGACTGCGCATGGGAGTCGCGCTGCAGGAGGCCGGCCTCGATCCGCGCCAGACCGGTCGTGAGCTGTTGGTGCTGCAGTCTCGGCTGTTCGGCATGTCGTCCGACGACGCCACCGCGCGGGCGCAGCAGTTGCTCGAACTCGTCGACCTGACCGACGCCGCAGACCGCCGCATCAAGGGCTACTCGGGAGGCATGAAACGCCGGCTCGACCTCGCATCGGCGTTGGTGCATGAGCCCGAGGTGCTGTTC
>JBOGEK010000117.1:0-1997 GCA_050743645.1 Acidothermaceae bacterium | reverse complement strand
CCCTGCAACCGCGACAGGTCGAGAAGCTCCTGGACCAGGCGCGACATGCGGCCGGCCTCGTGCAGCAGCCGGTCCGTGAAGTGCTTCATGGCGAGCGGGTCATCGGTCGCGTCGCGTAGCGCCTCGGCGAGCAGCAGCATCGCGCCGATCGGCGTCTTCAGCTCGTGCGACACGTTCGCGATGAAGTCACGCCGGACGGCTTCCAGCCGGCGGGCTTCCTGCAGGTCGGTCAGGAGCAAGACGACGTGTGCTGTGCCAGGAACCGGCGCGGCGACGGCGTGAACGGCACGAGTGGACGCACCCCACGGCAGGTCGACATCCCTGGTAATGCGGACACCTTCGCGCCGGGCCTCCCTCGCGATCCGTGAGAGCGCACGCGATGTCAGTTCCTGGCTCCACACGACGCGCAAGGCGACGGCTGCATCGTTGGCGAGCAGCACGTCGTCGTCGTCCAGCAAGATCACGCCGGTCTCGAGAGTCGACGCGACGGTCGCGAGAACGGCGGCTGCTTCAGACGCCGGAGCGGGCTCGGCTGGATTCGACCGCACACCGCGATGGTAGGGACGCAAGCCGTGCGTTCCAAACGCGTGAGCCTCGTTAGCCGATTGTTCATCTTCTGTTTGCGGCTGCGTTGCCTGTGCGCTGTGCTCCGGCTACTCGGCTCGGCCAGCCTGCACCTTGGATCGCCGCGACACGCGACGGTCACTTAGCTGAGTGAACAGGAGCAGTCGCGTGCGCGACGCCTATCACGACGAACTTGATGCGATCACCGATCAGCTGGTGGCGATGACGAACATCGTCGGCCGGGCCATCACGACCGCCACCCAGGCACTGCTCGATAGCGACCTCGCCGTCGCC
Source organism: Acidothermaceae bacterium (assembly GCA_050743645.1). Lineage (GTDB taxonomy): Bacteria > Actinomycetota > Actinomycetes > Acidothermales > Acidothermaceae > JBOGEK01. Next base: position 1,139 of record JBOGEK010000117.1, on the reverse strand, counting down.
GAGAGCGTCATAGACGGCGACGCGCCGGCCGATGCGCTACGCGCGACTGTCGAGCGCCGCACGGTCGACCTCATCGCGCGTCAGCAACCGGTGGCCAGCGACCTGCGGGCCCTCACGACGGGCCTTCGCATCGCCTCCGACCTCGAACGCTCCGGCGATCTGGCAGTGCACGTCGCAAAGCTAGCTCGGCGCAAGTACCCGGCATGCGCGGTACCGACCGAGTTGCAGGCGACCATCAAACAGATGGCCGAAGTCGCCGCAGCCATCATCGCCAAGGCGGGCCACGTCGTGGCCAATCGCGATACTGCGGGCGCCCACGAGCTTGAGGCTGACGACGACGTCATGGACGAGCTGCACAAGACATTGCTGCTCACGATGCTGGCACCGGAGTGGGCGCATGGCGTCGACACCGCCATCGATCTGGCACTGGCCGGCCGCTATTACGAGCGGTTCGCCGACCACGCGGTGTCCGTTGCTCGGCAAGTGGTCTACCTGGTCACCGGTGAGGCGGTGCAGCGCGGTTGAAGGCGACTGCTCGGCCGATGTTCACCTTCCGTTCATTGCGTGGCAGGAAGCGGGCCACTTGCGGCACCTAGCTTCGGAACGGATCGAGCTCAAACGACCGATCGACCGAAACAAGAGGAGCTATTTCGTGAGGAGATCACGCACCGCCGCCGCAGCAGTACTCGCCGCAAGCGGGCTGCTGGCAGTAGCCGCGTGTGGCACTGACAACAACACCACGTCGTCGTCAATAGTTTCGACGACCGCAGATGTGGCGTTGGGCGCCGTAGCTTCGCCCAGTGCAGGCAGCGGCTCGTCCGCGTTGACCACCACGCTGGCCTGCGCGTCTGGATCGCTGAGCGCACAGGGTTCGACGTTTCAGGCGAACATGGAAACCCAATGGAGCAAGGACTTCGGCGCCCTTTGCCGCGGTGCGCAGGTGAACTACCAAGGCACCGGATCCGGAGCAGGCATCCAAGCGATCGGCAATAACACGGCCGACTTCGCCGGCTCCGACGTCACGATGAAGGCCACCGAGCAGTCGGCGGCGAACGCCGCCTGCGGGAGCCCCGCGATCGCGCTGCCCATCACGGCCGGCGGTGTCGCCATCGTCTACAACCTCAAGGGCGTCTCCCATC
>JBOGEK010000116.1:0-11100 GCA_050743645.1 Acidothermaceae bacterium | reverse complement strand
GTTGACGACGGCGTCTCCGGGCTGCTCATCGATGGTCACCGGCCCGCGTCGTACGCCGAGGCCATCTCGACCCTTTTGGCGGACGACGAAAAGCGGGCCGCCTTTTCCACAGGTGCCGTGACTCATGCGTCGACCTTCAGCTGGGACCGTACTGTCGAAGGGGTACTCCGCACTTATGAAGACGCGCTGACCTCGCTGCGCCTGCAGCGAGAGGCGAGTATCTCCGAAATGTCGGCCGCCCGGCGGCTGGCGCTCAGCAGGTAGCGGGGCCTGCGCGCAGCCGTTAGGGCTGGGCCATGACGCAAAGAGCGGGAGGGTGCGGTGAGTTGGCTAGCTCGTACCGAGATCGACGCCGTTATCCGCGAAACTCTCGATGACCGCGAACTCGGCTACGACCGCCTTGCCGAGTCGACGTACGTCGTCCGGCTCGAGGGCACCCACCGGTTGGTGACCGCTGTGCGGCTGGTGGTCGGCGACCAGAGCCTGCTCGCGGAGGCTTTCTTCGTCCGGCGCCCCGACGAAAACGGCGAGGAGCTGTACCGCTTTTTGCTCGAACGCAACGGCAGCATGTACGGCGTTCATTTCGCGATCGACAATCGCGGCGACGTCTACCTGATCGGTCGGCTGCCGTTGCTGGCCGTCACGCCCGACGAGATCGACCGGCTGCTCGGCTGCGTGCTGACCTACTCCGACGAGACGTTCGATGCCGCGCTCGAGATCGGCTTCGCCGACAGCATCAGGCGCGAGTGGGAATGGCGCACTTCGCACGGCGAATCGGTGGAGAACCTCCGTGCGTTCTCGCGGGTCACCGACCCTGCTTTCGACGTGCACGCGGGCGGTGGCCGGCATCGGCGCCCGGCCGGCCGCGGGCAGCAAAGCTAAGGCACTGCCGAGCCTGACCGCCGTTCCTTGTCCTGGCCGTTTTCTTGGCCGGGAAGCCGATCTGGCAGGCTGGAGGCATGTCAGCACACACGTCGTCCGCATACACGCTTGTTCTGCTTCGCCACGGTGAAAGCGAATGGAACGCGAAGAATCTGTTCACCGGTTGGGTCGACGTCAACCTGTCGAGCAAGGGCGAGGCAGAGGCGGCGAACGGCGGGCGATTGCTGGCCGAGCACGGTGTGCGGCCCGATGTCGTGCACACCTCGGTGCTGCGGCGGGCGATCCGCACAGCCAACATCGCGCTCGACGCCGCAGACCTGCTGTGGCTGCCGGTGGAGCGCAGCTGGCGGTTGAACGAGCGCCACTACGGCGCCCTGCAAGGCAAAGACAAGAAAGCCACTCTCGAGGCCTACGGCGAAGAGCAGTTCATGCTGTGGCGCCGCTCTTACGACGTGCCACCGCCGCCGATTGCCGATAACGACGAGTTTTCACAGGCTGCCGACGCGCGCTACGCGATGCTGCCGAGCGAACTCAAACCGCGCCACGAATGTCTGAAGGACGTCGTTGCCCGCATGCTGCCGTACTGGTACGACTCGATCGTGCCCGACCTGATGGCCGACAAGACGGTGCTCGTCACGGCGCACGGTAATTCGTTGCGAGCGCTGGTAAAACACCTCGACCAGATCTCCGACGACGACATTGCCGCGCTCAACATCCCGACAGGGATCCCGCTGGTCTATCGGCTCGACGCCGACATGCGTCCGCTCGTCGCACGCGGCGAATACCTTGACCCGGAGGCTGCGGCATCAGCGGCGGCGGCCGTCGCTAACCAGGGTCGCTAGCCCGTGGATCGCTGAGCCCAGGCATACCTGAGAGCAGGGCGCTGACTCAGGCGGCCGGGCTGCTCGCGGCTGGTGAGCTGGCGGGCGCTGAGCTCACCGGCGGGCTGCTCACCGGTGCGCTTTCCAGCGCGGACGACGCCGGGCTGGCCGGAGGGCTGCTGGGTAGCGAAGGCGGTGCGCTCGGCAGGAACGAACTGCTGACGGCGTCTGCACCCAGTACCGGTACGGGAATGTCGTTGACTGCGCCGCCCTTGGCGAACTGGAGGCTCACGCGCACCGAATCGCCTTGTGAGAGCGGCACTTCGAGGGGGTCGAGCGCGACGACGAGCCGTGCGACGCCTGGGTGCGTCGCGGTTTTGGCGGGCACTGTGGCGCTGCCGACAGACAGCTGCTGACTCGCGACGTCGGTGAATCCCGACGGTGCGCTCGACGAGCCCTGCGCTGCGGTGCTCGCCGCCGATGCTTCGATCTGGGCCGACGCCACCTGCAGCTCATCGGACTGGTTAGACAAGTTCGTGGCGGTGAACTCGATATAGGCGACGCCACCCTTGTCGGCCTTCTCGGGACCGGGAAGCGCGACGATCAGCCCGCGGATCTGCAAATCCTGACCGACGTTGACTTCGGCGGCCTGCAGGTTGGCGATCGCGTGCCGGGTGGGTGCTCCGAACCCGGTCGCGCACGAGGTGATCAGCGGCACGCAAGCGCCGACGGCGACAGCGGTGCGCAGCACCGCGGCCCGGGCGCGGCCGGGCCTGCTGTGGCCGACTTTGCTGCGGTCTGCCGTTGTGCCGCCTGATGTTGTGCCGCCTGATGTTGTGCGGTCGGGTGTGGCGAGTTGCGTTGCCCTCACGACGTGTCCCCTTCGGCTGCCGGTCACGGCGGTAGCGTAACGAGCGGCCCTCCAACGTTAAGCGTTGGCCCGGGCGGGAGACTCGGCGACCGTCAGGCGGCCGGCCCGGCCTGCTTCAGGTCTCGGAGCTCGTCGGTAATCGCGGGGTGGCCCGAAAAGTCGCGCACCGCTGCCTCGGTGACGCCGTCAGCGTGTACCGGAACGACGGTCAGCCCGTGTGGCTGGTACGCGTCGATCAGTGCTCCTGTGTTGTCGACCAGCGCCTCGACGACGTCCCGACTCGTCGCATCGACAAGTTCGCCCAGTTGGTCGGATTGCGCGGGGCTGCCGACGAGGTAGACCGGCAACGCGTCAGCCGAGGCTTCGCGGGCCAGTGTTGCCAGCGCCGCGGCGCAATCGCAGCCCGGCCCGAGGATTGCGACGACCCCGGGCCGTAGCGTGCGGCTCGCGATGACGGTGTTGGACGCCGATAGCCCGGCCGGCTGCGAGAGCGAGGTATCGGGTAGCAGGCCGTGCGTCGTCCCCGCGGACGCCGACGGCGCGGCCAGCCGAAGTGGCACCGGGCGCGTCGGCGAATGGGCGGCACCCGGCGCCATGATCGAGATCATCGCGCCGATGGAGGCGACGAGAACTAAGACCAACGCGATCGCGGGTCCCGAGATCCCTCGCTCACGCCAGCGACGAGTCAGGAATAAGCGCTCGATTCTGCGCTGGCGGCGTCGCCAGCGTTCCTCCCGCCGCCAGGCCTGCACGTCGCGGTCAAGTTCGCGGGCATCGTCGGGTACGACGATGGGGTGATCGAGCGCGTGTTCGGGGTCGAAGCCGGCAGAACCACCCGCATCGCCAGAACTGGCAGAACTGGCAGAACTGCCAGAACTGGCAGCGTCGCCCGGGTTGCCGGAACCGTCAGCCGGCGGCTCGATCGGGTGGCGGCTCATCGCCGCGACCCTCGCCTGCAGGCTGGCGCGTTCATAACAACCAGTATGTATTCAGTCTGTTGGTCCGGCGCGGCCGATGACCTGTGGATTTCGACCACCGGCCGTATTCGCGACGGTGCGAAGCCTGCGCTGCGACTCGCCCTCGCATTTGTGGAAAGCAGTGGTTGCGATTGGGCGGGCATGCTGGCGGGCGCACATTCGGCGTCCTTTGTCAAGCCCGCAATAAGGTTGTGCGGATCATGAAACTAACGATCAACAAGCCTCTGACCTGCGGTAATGCAAAAGGTGAGGGCCGCGCTCGCTGATTTGCCGTGGTATCCTCGACCTTGGCGGAAGGGGTTTGTGCCACATGACGTTCCAAGTCGGCGAGACGGTCGTGTACCCCCATCATGGGGCTGCACTGATCGAAGCAATCGAGACCCGTGTGATCAAAGGCGAAGAGAAGATGTATCTCGTCTTAAAGGTCGCCCAAGGTGATCTCACGGTCCGAGTCCCCGCCGAGAATGCCGAGTTCGTCGGTGTTCGCGACGTCGTCGGGCAAGACGGCCTCGACCGGGTATTCGAGGTGTTGCGCGCGCCGCACACCGAAGAGCCCACCAACTGGTCGCGCCGTTACAAGGCCAACCTCGAGAAGCTGGCGTCGGGCGACGTCAACAAGGTCGCCGAGGTTGTGCGCGACCTCTGGCGGCGTGATCGCGAGCGCGGATTGTCGGCTGGCGAGAAGCGAATGTTGGCAAAGGCCCGCCAGATACTTGTCAGCGAGCTCGCACTTGCCGAAGGCACTAACGAAGACAAGGCCGAAGCGATCCTCGACGAAGTGCTCGCCTCCTGACGCGAGCACGGTATTCGCCTCCTACCATGGGGTGCGTCGCTAAAGATCGTTAGCGGCGCTACTTCCGTTGGGCCGGCCGGCTCTGACGGCCTCTGACGGCTTAGCGCGGAGCTCACCATGACGACGAAGAAGGGCATGCCGGGCGGCATCGTCGATCTTCTTCGGCTTTTCGTGGTCTTGTTCTGCGCCGGCGTCGGATACCAAGTCACCCAGCACCTCGACCAGGGCAAGACCGTGCTCGGGCCCTTCAACGGCGTTGCCGTTGGCGTGATCGTGGGATCGGGCATCGGGTATGTCGGTGGGGGCGTGCTCGGGCGCACTGCCGTCAACGTCGTCGGCCGCACCGAACAGTCCTTGCGGCAAGTTTCTGCCGAGCAGCTCGTCGCTGGTGTATTCGGCGCGACAATCGGCACCCTGGTCGGCGCCGGCTTGTCGTGGTGGTTGTTCCTCGTCGTCCCGCCTGTTCTTGCCTTTCCGTTGTTTGGTTTCGTCGTCGCCGTCATGGCGTTGCTCGGCTATCGCATGGGCGCCGTCCGACGCGAAGACATGCTGCGGCTGTTCGGATCGCACGCCGGGATGGCGCCTCGGCCGGTGGCCGTCTCCTCGTTGCCACGCATCGTCGACACCTCGATCGCGATCGACGGTCGCGTCCTCGACGTCGCCCGCGCCGGCTTCCTCCATGGCACGCTGTTGGTTCCCTCGCCGGTCTTGGCCGAGTTGCAGGGCCTCGCCGACGCCGGTGATGATCTCCGCCGCGCGAAGGGTCGCCGCGGGCTGGCCACTCTTGAGGCGCTGAAGCGCGAGCCCGGAATTGCCGTCGAAGTGCTCGACGACGACGTTCCGGCGGTCGCCGAAGTCGACGCCAAGCTGGTGCGGCTGTGCCTTGATCGCGACCTGCCGCTGCTCACCCTCGACAGCAACCTTGCGCGAGCGGCAGCGCTTGCCGGCGTCCACGTCATGAACTTGCACGGGCTTGCACTCGCGTTACGACCGCCGGTCTCAGCTGGCGACGACGTCGTCGTCCACCTGCTTCGCGCCGGGAAGGAAGCCGGTCAAGCGGTCGGCTACCTTGACGACGGAACGATGGTCGTCGCAGAACGCTCCCGCGAGCACATCGGCGGCGAGGTTACCGTTCGCGTGACGAGCGTGCTGACCACCGCGAACGGTCGCATGGTGTTCGGGCAGCCGCAGGCACCGGCTGGGTTGCACTCGGCGTCGCCTATCCATTCGGCTCCGGAGCCGCGTGAGCGACCTCAACCCCAGCGCCAGGATCGAAGCGCGGGCGGCGGCGCGGCATGACCGTTGCCGCCATCGTGCCGGCGGCCGGCCGTGGCGAACGGCTCGGGCCGGGCCAGCCAAAGGCACTGCGCGATCTCGGGGGCGTGCCGATGCTGGTGCATGCGGTGCGGGCGCTTTCTCGCGCTCGCCTCGTCGACCTCGTCGTAGTCGCCGCACCGCCCGGCGGTGTCGACGAAGTCAAGGCGCTGCTGGCGCTGCACGACATCGGCGCCGAAGTGACTGTGGTGGCCGGAGGCGCAGAGCGGCGCGACTCCGTCGCTCGCGCCCTCGAGACGCTGCCGCCCGACGTCCGCGCCGTGCTGGTGCACGACGCTGCCCGGCCGCTCGCACCACCCGAACTCGTCGACGCGGTCGCGAAGGCCGTGCTCGACGGTCACCAAGCCGTGGTGCCGGGCGTGCCGATCGCCGACACCGTCAAGCGGATCAGTGAAGCCGGCGAAGGCGGCGCAGGTCGCGAAGGCGGGGGGCTGCAGGCGCACGTCGTGGCCACCTTGCCGCGCTCGGATCTGCGCGCGATCCAGACACCGCAGGGCTTTGCCCGCGAGGTGCTCGCTCGGGCGCACGCCGATGGCAAGCTCACTGCTGTCGACGACGCCGACCTGGTCGAGCGTCTCGGAGTGCCGGTCGTCGTGGTGCCCGGATCCAACGAAGCCTTCGAGATCACCAGGCCGATCGATCTGCTGTTCGCCGAAGCGGTGCTGGCCGAGCGGCGGTTTAATGGCGCGTTCTGAGCTGCCTCGGGTCGGCGTGGGTGTCGACGTCCATCCTTTCGAAGCTGGCCGCGAGTTATGGCTAGCCGGCCTGTTGTGGCCGGGTGAGAAAGGGCTGGCGGGGCATTCGGACGGCGACGTCGTCGCACACGCTTCCTGCGATGCGTTGCTGTCGGCCGCAGGGCTTGGCGACCTAGGGAGCCAGTTCGGCACTAGCGAGCCGGAGTGGGCCGGCGCATCGGGCACCGCGCTCTTGAGCGAAACGTCGCGCCGGGTGCGGGCCGGTGGTTACGAAGTCGGCAACGTGTCGGTGCAGCTGATCGGTAACACGCCGCGCATAGGCGGCCGACGCGACGAAGCGCAGCGGGCGCTCGCCGATGCGGTCGGCTCCCAGGTGTCACTTTCGGCCACGACTACCGACGGCCTCGGCCTGACCGGTCGGGGCGAGGGATTGGCCGCGATCGCAACCGCGGTGGTCTACCCGGTCGGGTCCGGCGGCTGAGAGTCCGCGGCGAGTGGGTGGCCGCAGCCCCTACTCTTGACGGGTGACCTTGCGCTTTTACGACACCGGCAGCCGCCAGGTGCGCGACTTCAGCCCGCTCATGCCGGGCCAGGTCGGCATCTATTTGTGCGGCGCGACCGTCCAGGCGCCGCCGCATATCGGGCACGTGCGGTCTGCGGTGGCCTTCGACGTCCTGCGGCGTTGGCTCGCAGCGAGTGGCTTCGACGTCGTGTTCTGCCGCAACGTCACGGACATCGACGACAAGATCATCCATGCGGCGGCCGTCGAGGGCGTCCCGTGGTGGCGGGTCTCGTCGCGCAACCAGCGACTCTTCGACGAGGCCTATGCCGCAGTCGGGTGCTTGCCGCCGACCGTCGATCCCCGAGCCACCGGCCACGTGCCCGAGATGATCGTGTTGATGCGCCGCCTGATCGAGAGCGGCCATGCCTACGCCGACGGCGGTGACGTCTATTTCTCGGTGCGCTCGTTCGAGAAGTACGGCGCGCTGTCGGGCCAGGACCCCAAGTCGATGCAACAAGGCGAGTCGGACGTCGATAACAAGCGCGACCCGCTCGATTTCGCGTTATGGAAGCATGCGAGACCAGGCGAACCGGTGTGGGAGACGCCGTGGGGTGAGGGCCGTCCCGGTTGGCACCTTGAATGCTCGGCGATGGCCCGCAAATACCTGGGAGCGTCGTTCGATATTCACGCCGGTGGCCTCGACCTGATTTTCCCGCATCACGAAAATGAGCAGGCCCAATCGCGGGCGGCCGGCGACGGCTTCGCCAATTTCTGGATGCACAACGGGCTCGTCACCCTCGGTGGTGAGAAGATGAGCAAGTCGCTCGGAAACACCTTGTCGGTAGGGCATTTGCTGCAGCAGGTGCGTCCGGTCGAGTTGCGTTATTACCTGGTTGCACCGCATTACCGCTCGAACATGGACTACACGCCTGCCGCACTTGACGAAGCGGCCACTGCGTATCGCCGAATCGAAGGATTTGTCGAACGCGCCGCCGAATTGGTGGGCACCGAAATAGATTCCGCGGCCGCATTACCGCAGCCTTTTGCGGACGCGCTCAACGACGATCTCGGCGTGCCGCAAGCATTGGCCGTGCTGCACAACACCGTGCGCGACGGCAACGCCGCCTTGGCCGACTCCGACAAGCAGCGCGTCGCGCAACGCCTCGGCGAGGTCGTCGCGATGCTCGGCGTGCTAGGCCTCGAAGACGCATGGGCGATCGGTTCGAAATCGGGCAGCAGCGGGCCCCCCGGCGGCCGAGACGGCGCTCGCGCGGTCATCGATTCATTGGTGTCGCTAGCGCTCGAACAGCGAGCCGCTGCTCGCGAACGCAAGGACTACCGGGCCGCTGACGCGATTCGCGACGAGTTGTCGGCCGCAGGCGTCGTCGTCGAAGACACCGCCGACGGCGTTCGCTGGCAAATCCGCAGGGCCTGAGAGCCGGCCAAGAAGCGATTGGGGGCCGACGGTCGACGACCGGCGGCATGAGGAGCGCGGAAGCTAGCGCGACGAGGAAGGAAGCACGTGGCCGGAGGTAAGAAGGGCGGTCAAGGCGGGCGCGGAGCCAAGCCCGGATCGCATCGTAAAGGCGCGTCGGTCGGCTCAGGCGGCCAGCGCAAGAAAGGGCTTGAAGGCCGCGGGCCGACACCTCCCGCCGAAGCGCGCAAAGGCCACCCGGCAGCCCGCCGCGCCAAACGTGCTGCCGACGCCGCTCCCGAGACTGGCCGCGGTCGCGCCACGGCTGGCCGCGCGACGACTGGCCGGACGACGAGCAGCCGGACGACGAGCAGCCGGACGACAGCAGCAGGCACGACGACCGGCGGCCGAGCAGCGAGTGGGCGCCCAACCAGCAGCCGGACGACGGGTCGCCCGACTGGCGGTCGCGCAACTGGTAACGGCCGAAGTTCAAGCGGTCGCTCGACGAGTACCGGCCGGCCGTCGACCGTGCGTCGTCCGACCAGGTCGAGCAAGCCTGACGGCAGCGGTCCTGAGATCGTCGTCGGCCGCAACCCGGTGGTGGAGGCGCTTCGCGCGGGGGTTCCGGCGTCCGCGCTGTACATCGCGAACGGCATCGATCTCGACGAACGCACCCGCGAGGCGGTCAAGCTCGCGAAGGGGTTACAGGTTCCACTGCTCGACGCCGACCGTCGCGAGCTCGACAAGTACGCGCCAGGTGCCGTGCATCAGGGGCTTGTGCTGCAGGTACCGCCATTCGTGTACCTGCATCCCGACGAGTTGCTCGACCGGGCGTTCTCGGGCGGTGTCCCACTGATCGTTGCGCTCGACGGCGTCACCGACCCACGCAACCTCGGGGCCGTGGTGCGGTCGGTCGGTGCATTCGGCGGCCAGGGCGTGCTGATTCCCGAACGGCGAGCCGCCGGCATGACCGCCAGCGCCTGGAAGGCCTCGGCGGGGGCGGCGGCTCGAGTGCAGGTGGCGCGCGCCACGAACCTCACCCGCGCACTGACGGCGTATGCCGAGCGGGGTGTGCTGATCGTCGGCCTTGCCGCGGGTGGGTCGCTCGATCTCACCGACCTCGAAGCCGCCACCGATCCGATCGTTCTGGTCGTCGGTTCGGAGGGCAAAGGACTCTCGCGGCTGGTGCAGGAGCGGTGCGATCTCGTCGTCCGCATTCCGATTGCGGCGGCAACTGAATCGCTCAATGCGTCGGTCGCAGCAGGTGTGGCGCTGTACGAGGTGGCTCGCCGCCGCTCGGGGGCGTGATTTCGCGATGATCAAGCACTTAGGCGCAACGTCACACGCGGCGGGTTGCGCCTAACTGCTTGATCATCGCAGCTCGGCGCCGAGCACGGCTTGCTCGTCGGGCCGGAACCGCAGCACGTTCTCGACGTAGGAGCGGGCCGCGGCGTCCATGCCGACGTCGCGGCCGGCGGCCTCCGACATGAACCAGCGGTGCACGAGCACCTCGTGGAACAACTCCGCCGGTTCGAGTTTGCCGCGAAGTTCCGGTGGCACCCGTTCGACGACCGGCTCGAAGATGTCGCTGAGCCAATGCCGGGCGACGGTCTCCTCGTCGACGTCGACGCCCGGCATCACAGCCGCCGCGTGGTAACTGTCGAGGTCGTTGAGCAGCCGCCGGGCTTGATTTTCTTCGACGTTCAGGCCCGTTAGTTGCGAGAGCCGGCGCTGATGATGGCCGGCTTCGACGACCTGGGTTTGGAGCTTCAGCCGGGTGCCGCCCGGTTCGTCGACGAGTTGCACTTCACCGACGTCAAAACCCAAATCGTTGAGCCGTTGCAAGCGGGCGTCGATGCGCCACCACTCGTTCGGATCGACGTATTCGGTGCGGGTGAGCTCAGACCACAACGCTTGATAGCGCGACACGACACTGTCGGCCACATCGACGGCGTCGACAGTGTCGGCAACGAGTTCGGCGGCCTCGAGGTCGAACAACTCGCCCGCGATGTTGGTCGAGGCGATGTCGAGGTCGTGCGCGCGCTGCCCGTCGGAGAGACTCCCATGCAGCTCGCCGGTCTCGGCGTCGACCAAGTACGCGGCGAGCGCGCCCGCGTCGCGGCGAAACAGCGTGTTCGACAGCGAGCAGTCCTTCCAGGCGAACCCCACCAGGTGCAGTCGCACGAGCAGCTGCGCCAGCGCGTCAAGCAGCTTGTCGGCGAGCTCGGGATCGAGACGCCGCGAGAACAACGCCCGGTAGGGCAGCGAGTAGCGCAGATGTTTGGTCACCAGGGCCGAGTCGAGGGGTTCGCCGTCCGACGTCATTCGCTCGATGACGACGCCGCGGGCCCGCACCACCGGTACCTCGCGCTTGGCGAGTTCGCGTAGCATGCGGTACTCGCGTTCGGCGACCTGCTGCGGCAGCTCCTTGATCGCGTAGACCGTGCCGGAGACGCGCACGAATCGCACGACGTGCCGTGAAATTCCGCGGGGGAGCGAGACGAGCTGCTCGGCCGGCCAGTGGTCGAGCGGTGTCGACCACGGCAAGGCGAGCAGGTCGCCCGGATCGGCGGTGGTCGCGAACTGCAAACGCACGTCAGTAGCCTCGCATGCCGTTGCGGGGAGGGCGTTAGGATCGGCGAGCAGTCCCGCCGGTGTGGCGCAATCTGGCAGCGCACCCGACTTGTAATCGGGAGGTTAGGGGTTCGATTCCCCTCGCCGGCTCTCTGAACAGCGATTATTCGCTCTGCCTTTTGCGCGGCACATCCGATGCCCCCATTAAACCCCCACGTAACCAGACGCGTCGGGGA
>JBOGEK010000115.1:0-14314 GCA_050743645.1 Acidothermaceae bacterium | reverse complement strand
GGCCGCGGCCGCGTCGTCCGACATCGAGAACTGACGGCGCGATGTCGTCGCTGCGTTACGCCTACCTCGGACCCGAAGGCACCTTCACCGAAGCGGCGCTGCGCACCATCCCTGAAACAGCCGATGCCCTGCTGGTGCCCTGCCGCAGCGTGTCGGTCGCCCTCGACGCCGTTCGTCACGGCGAGGCCGACGCAGCCCTTGTACCGCTGGAAAATTCCGTCGGCGGCGGGGTCGCCTCGACCATCGACGAGTTGTCGACCGGTGAGTTGCTACACATCACCCGCGAGGTGCTGCTCGAGGTCGGGTTCGCGTTCGCTGCGCGGGCCGGTGTCGATCGCGACTCGATCAAGCGGGTGGCGGCGCATCCGCAGGCCGAAGCCCAATGCCGGCGGTGGATCGCTGAGAAGTTACCGCACGTCGAGGTGGTGACTTCGCCGTCCAACGCCGAGGCGGCCTCGTCGGTGGCGGCGACCGACTCGGTGCTCGACGCGGCGATCACGTCCGGGCTTGCCGCGCGTCGCTACGGGCTGGAGATCCTCGACGACGACATCCACGATCACGCGGGCGCGGTCACCCGATTCGTGCTGGTGGCGCCGCCGTCAGCGCCGCTGCCGCCGACCGGCGCCGACAAGACGTCGCTGGTCGCGTTCATCGGCGACGACCACCCAGGCGCATTGCTCGAGGTGCTCACCGAATTCGCCGTGCGCGGGATCAACCTGACGTGGATCGAGTCGCGTCCGACCGGTGGCGGACTCGGCCGGTACTGCTTTTCGATCGACTGCGAAGGACACGTCTTCGACGCCCGCGTCGGCGAGGCGCTGAGCGGACTGAGGCGCATCTGCACCGATGTGCGCTTTCTCGGCAGTTACGCCCGCGCTGACGGCGCTCAGCCGACGGTGCGCCGCGGCACTGCCGACACCGACTTCAACGACGCCGCAGCGTGGCTGGCCAAGATTCGCGCCGGCAACAGCCCCCGGCCCGCTGTCGGCTGACCACGCTGTCGGTTTGACCACGCTGCCTGGTTGGCCATGCTGTCGGGTTGACCACGCTGTCGGTTGGCCATGCTGTCGGGTTGACCACGTTAAGTCGGCGCAGGTACGCCTTATGGGGTGCGCTCACCCCATAAAGTGACCGCCAGCCTGCTTAACGTGGTCAACCAGGCAGCCGCCGGGGGCGCCGCACCCGATAACCTCGGCGGGTGATCGACCTCAAGCTGATACGCGACGACCCCGACCGCGTGCGCGCCTCGCAACGGGCGCGCGGCGAAGATCCTGCCCTCGTCGACGCGCTGCTGGCCGCTGACGAGCGCCGCCGAGCCGCCGTCACCCGCTACGACACGTTGCGCGCCGAGCAGAAGACAATCAGCAAGCGCGTCGGTGCGGCGGGTAAAACCGAGGGCCCGGACGACGAAAAGCATGCGCTGCTTGCCGAGGCCAAAGAACTCGCGGCCCAGGTGAAGGAGGCCGAAGCAGACCAGTCATCGGCAGACGCGGCGCTTCGTGACGCGCAGCTTGCGTTGTCGAACATCGTTGAGCCCGGCGTTCCCGAAGGCGGTGAAGACGACTTCGTCGTGCTGCACGAGATCGGTAAGCCACGCGACTTCGACTTCACGCCACGTGACCATGTCGAATTGGGCAAGATTCTCGGCGCCATCGACGTCGACCGTGCGGCGAAGGTCTCGGGCTCGCGGTTCTACTACCTCACCGGCGTCGGCGCACTTCTCGAACTCGCGTTGGTGAATTTCGCGATGAAACAGGCAGTCGACGTGGGATTCACGCCGATGTTGCCGCCTGCGCTCGTGAAGCCGCGCGCGATGGAGGGCACCGGCTTTCTCGGTCAGGCAGCAGAAAACGTCTACCGGCTCGAAGCTGACGACTACTACCTGGTGGGCACTGCCGAGGTGCCACTCGCCGCTTACCATATGGACGAAATCCTCGACGGCACGAAACTTCCCTTACGGTACGCCGGTTTCTCCCCATGTTTCCGCCGCGAAGCCGGTACCTACGGCAAGGACACGCAGGGCATCATCCGCGTTCACCAGTTCGACAAGGTCGAGATGTTCTCATTCGTTGCTCCCGAAGATGCGGCGGCTGAACATCAACGACTCCTCAACTGGGAGCGTCAATTCTTCGACGCACTCGAAGTTCCGTATCGGGTGATCGACGTCGCCTCTGGTGATCTCGGATCGAGTGCCGCCCGCAAATACGACTGCGAAGCCTGGATCCCCACCCAAGGCAAATACCGTGAAGTCACCTCGACGTCGAACTGCACGGAGTTCCAGGCTCGCCGCCTCAACATCAGGATGCGAGACAAGGACGGCGTGCGTCCGCTCGCGACGTTGAACGGCACGCTTGTCGCGCTGCCGCGAACGATCGTCGCTATTCTCGAAAACCATCAGCAGGCCGACGGTTCGGTAGTCGTGCCGAGTGCGCTGCGACCGTTCCTTGGCCGCGACGTGCTCGAACCAGTCACCAGCTCGTAACACCGACTGAAGCCTCCGGGTCGATTTGGCTAGCCGTAACTGACCCGAAAGCTTCACTCGACGCAACCATCGCTCGGAGCAGCTCGCCCACCTCAACGCCAGCTCCGTTATGGCAGTGGCCTGCTCGATTAACGCAATGCCTGCTCGGTTAACGCAATGCCGGCAAGGCGGTCGCAAGTTCGTCGAGCAGGCGCGGATCGCCGGCATATGGCGCCCCGGCACGCGGATAGTGCACCACGATGTCGGTAAAGCCGAGATCGGCGTACCGCCCGGCCGCGTCGACGAATTCGCTTACGGAGTCGAAGAAATCTGGCCCACTCGAACCGGTAAGCACGAGCCGGCCGACACTTGCAGGCTCGCGCCCGGCGGCGAGACAACTGGCCTCGAAGTTCTCGACGAGACGTTTCACACCTACAAAGTGCGTGTCTGCAGGCGATTTCGGATCACCGTACGTCACCCACGTCTGCGCAAAACGGGCCGCGATCGCCATGCCACGCGGTCCCAACGCGGCGATCGCGAATGGCAACCGCGGCCGCTGCGTGCAACCAGGGAGCATGCGCGCGTCGTCCGCCGAGTAGAACTGGCCGGTGAAGGTGGTTGTCGGCGAGGTCAGCAATGTGTCGAGCAAGGTGATGAATTCCTCGAAACGTGAAGTGCGCTCGCGCAAAGACCACCCAGGCATGCCCAACACCGAAGCATCGTGATTCGTCGTGCCTGCACCGATCCCAAGCGTGAATCGACCTCCGGAAATCTCATCGAGCGTCATCAGTTCTTTTGCGAACGGCACCGGATGCCGGAAATTCGGCGATGCCACGAGCGTTCCGAGTCGAATGCGCGACGTCGAAGCAGCCGCAGCACTGAGTAGCGGCAACGCCGCATGCCAAGGTCCGTCGCGAAGCGTTCGCCACGAGAGGTGGTCGTAGGTCCAGGCGTGATCGAATCCGAGATCTTCGAGGTGCGCGAATATTGACCGCGCCGCCTTCCACGGATGCTCGGGCAGAACGGCCACTCCGACGCGCATGCCTCGCAGGATACGGTGGAACCCGTGCCTGTCCGTCTCGTCGCTACCGATCTCGACGGCACGATTGTCAGATCCGATGGCACGATCTCGCAGCGCACCGCGAAAGCACTCGCTCGCGTCGAAGAGGCGGGCGCTGCAGTCGTCCTCGTCACTGGGCGGCCACCGCGCTGGATCGCGCCGGTTGCCGCAGCGACCGGCCACCACGGCGTCGTAATCTGCTCCAACGGCGCGATCATCTACGACCTGCACGACGAGCGAATCGTCGAGTCGTTCCTCATCCCGTCGCCGACGGTCGTGCAGGTTGTCGAGATCTTGCGAGCCGCGATGCCCGAACTCGGCTTCGCGCTCGAGACCGGCACCGACGTCTACGCGACCGCCGATTACCGCAGCGGTTGGGAGATCAACCCCGATCCACTCGCGCCCAGCTTTCCGCTGAGCGAGGTGACCGCGCACGACGCCGCAAAGCTGTTGGCGTCGCACCCAACGATGGACGTCGACGACCTGCTGCATCGCACCAGCGAACTCGTCTCACATCTGGTCGCACCGACCCATTCCAACGGCCGTGGCCTGGTCGAAATGGGCGCGCTCGGCGTCAGCAAGGCGACAACGCTGGCTCGGTTCGCCGCCGAGTTGAACGTCGAACCGACCGAGGTGGTCGCGTTCGGTGACATGCCGAATGACCTGCCGATGCTGGCGTGGGCGGGCATGTCGTACGCCGTTGCGAACGCGCATCCGCTGGTCTTAGAAGCGGTAGACCGGACGACGAAGAGCAACAACAGCGACGGCGTCGCCTGTGTTCTCGAAGAGCTTTTCGGCAGCGACTAACCGAGAGGGTGACGCCCTTACAGGTACATGCCCGGCGGATGGTGTTGCGCGTCGGGGTTCGAGCCCGGTGGCAACGCGCGGCGCATTTGTTCGAGCTGTGCCCGCGCCGCCATCTGCTGGGCCACCAGCGTCGTTTGGATGCCGTGAAACAGACCCTCGAGCCAGCCGACGAGTTGTGCTTGTGCGATGCGGAGTTCGGATTCGCTCGGCACGTCGTCGTCGCCGAACGGCAACGTAATTCGTTCGAGTTCGTCGACCAGTTCAGGGGCCAGCCCGCTCTCGAGTTCGCGCAATGACGAGCGGTGGATCTCCTTCAGCCGCGCCCGGCCCGCGTCGTCCAACGGCGCGGCACGCACCTCTTCAAGGAGCTGCCGGATCATGCTGCCGATGCGCATGACCTTCGCCGGCTGGTTCACCAGGTCGGTGATCGAGCCGTCTTCGTCGTCCGACAAATCGTCTGAACCCGCCAAGCTCACGCCGTCGGGGCCGACGACGACCACCCGCGGCTCGTCGGGCCGAGAGGTGTGCCCGGAGTCGTCCCCGGAGTCGTGTCGCGAGTCGTGCCCGATGGATGGCATGCCGAATTGATCGCTCATCCGTCGATTGTCGCAAGCGCTAGGGAGTGCGCGTCAGCAGCACCTTGCCGACGTGCCCGCCAGCTTCGAGAATGCGATGGGCCTGCGCGGCCTCGGCCATCGGGATCTCGGCGCAGATCACGGGCACGACGTCGCCGGATGTGACGAAAGGCCAGACGTGTTCGCGGACCGCCGCCACGATCGCCGCCTTCTGATCGAGCGGCCGAGCCCGCAGCCCCGCCGAGTAGATCGTCGCCCGCTTCGACATCAAGGTGCCAAGGTCGAGCTCGGCGCGCCGGCCCTGCTGCGTAGCGAGGACGACGAGCCGGCCGTCGGGTGCGAGCGCGTCGAGATTGCGGGCGAGGTAGTCGCCACCCACGACGTCGACGATCACGTCGGCCCCACGGCCACCGGTGTGTTGGCGGACGGCTTCGACGAAGTCATCGGTTCGGTAGTCGATCGCCAGTTCGGCGCCCAGTTCTTTGGCCCGCGCGCATTTCTCGGCAGAACCTGCGGTCGTGGCGACGTGGCAGCCGACGGCGCGGGCGAGCTGGATCGCGAACGTGCCGACCCCGCTGGTACCGCCGTGCATCAGCAGCGTCTCGCCAGCCTGCAGGTGCGCCACCGCGAATGCGGTCGACCAGATCGTGCAGGCCGCCTCGGGAAGCGCGGCCGCGTGGGTGAGTGAGACTCCCTGCGGCACCGGCAGGAGTTGCCCGGCAGGCACGGCGACCTGCTCGGCGTAGGCGCCCCCGGCCAGCAGCGCGCACACCTCGTCGCCGGCGCGCCAGTTGTCGACGTCCGGCCCGACCTCGACGATCACGCCGGAGCACTCGAGGCCGATGATCTCGGAGGCGCCGGCGGGCGGCGGGTAGCGGCCCTGCCGCTGCAGCAGGTCGGCGCGGTTGACGCCGGCAGCGCGGACGTCGACGACGACCTCGCGTGCGCGAGCGACCGGGTCGGCCACCTGCGCCCAGACCATCGCCTCGGGATCGCCGGACGCCGGCCCAGACGCCGGCCCGGGCGTTGGAACAGTCACAGCCCACATGCCCGAACCCTAACCGGACGCCGAACTGGTACGAACCACTCGTTGACCTTGATACGGCACCGAACTAGCGCAATGCTTCAAGAGCAGCGAGCCGGCACGGGCGGAAAGGGCGGATTAGCGGATTAGTTGTCATCCGAGTGGACGACTCCAGATGTGACGTATCCGCTATACGTTTAGGGCCGTACAGCACCATCTGGCCAGGTACTAGCAGTAGTCCCGACTGGTTGAATGACGCGTCGGGAGGACGACAACGTGGGCGGGACAGTCACCGGGCATGGTGGCGGAACCGCAGACGGGCAAGCGAACGACTGGAGCCCGAATGTCGGAGCAGCGGTTACCTGAGGTACCGCGCATTCGTGTGCGTCGTGGGTGGAACGACCTGCAGCTTCGGGGCAAGGGCACCTTCCTGGTCGCCCTCCCGCTGGGTGTTTTCGCTGTCGCGGCCGGTCTCTTCGCCTACACCCTGCAGGCTGACAGCCGGATCGCCGATTATGCGGTGGCCGCGTTGCTGGTGGTCGGCGTGCTGGGCGGGCTGCTCGGCGTGCGGGTGTTCACCCGCAGCATCGTGCACCGGGTCGAGCAACTCGAAGCCGAGCTCGACGACCTCGACGGGCAGCGCACGCAACCGCCGGACGACAGCGCCGATGAGTTGGGCCGTCTTTCGCGCCGCCTCCGGAGCACCGTGCACGCCTTGCAGAAACGCGAAGGTGAGCTTCGCGAGGCGCGCGCCTTTCTCGAACGGATCGTGACGGTCGGTCCGGTGGTGGTGGTGAGAACGCTGGACGGCGTCATCTCCTACGTGAGTCCGAACTGTTCGCGCGTGCTCGGGATCAGCGAGGAGATCGCGCAGTCGTCTCGTTTCTGGCTCGACATGATGGCGCCGGAGGATCTTGGCCGGTATATGGCGGCGACCCGGCAGCTGGCCGGTCCAGACGCGCCCGAGGTTGTCGAGTTCGAGGCTGCCTTCGACATTGCCGGACGACGTCGGCATCTGTCGTGCCTGATGACTCGCGAAGCATTCCCGTCGGGCGGCCAAGCGGTGCTCGGCTACCTGCTCGACATCACCGATCGCCACAACGCCGAACACGAAGGTGCCCAGCGGCAGCGCGAGCTCAGCGCGATAACCGCTGCCTCGCCCGACATCATCTCGGTGTTCACGGCCGACTTGCGGGTGGCGTTCGTTTCGGAGGCCACGACGTCGATTACCGGGTTTCGGGTCGGCGATCGGATCGGAGCCGAAGCAGGGGCGACTGTGCACGAAGACGACCGGAAGACGATGGTCGACGCGGTGCGCTCGGTAATAAGCGGCGCCGCAGAAGACTTCACGATCAGGGTGCGTACGCGCCACGTCAGTGGTCGCTACCTGCTGCTCGAAGGACATGGTCGACCGCTGCTGGGCAGCGACGGCGAACCCATCGCCGCAGTGGCAATTTTTCGTGATATCTCGGACCGCATTGCGCTCGAGGCCGAGCTGGTCGAAGCCCGAGATGCAGCCGACGCGGCATCACGGGCGAAGAGCGAATTCTTGTCGCGCATGAGCCACGAACTGCGCACCCCGTTGAATGTGGTGCTCGGCTTCACGCAGTTGCTGCAGATGGAAGCGCTCGGCGAAGAGCAACGAAGCTGGGTCGACCAGGTCCTCAAAGCCGGCAGGCATTTACTCGACCTCATCAACGAGGTACTCGACATCGCCCGCATCGAAAGCGGCGCGCTCGCGCTGTCGCCGGAGCCGGTGTCGTTACGTGACGTGATTGGCGAGACCGTCGAATCGATGCGGCCGATCGCAGCAGCAACTGATGTCTCGATCGACTTTTTGATCGAAGGCGAAGACCTCTGCGTGCAAGCAGACCGGCAACGATTGCGGCAGGTATTGCTGAATCTGCTGGCGAACAGCGTGAAATACAACCGGCCGCACGGCAGCGTGCTCATCACCTCGAGCGCACCCGACAGCGAGTCGATCACGATCCGGGTCAGCGACACCGGCATCGGGATCGCGGCTGAACACATCGAGCGGCTGTTCGTACCGTTCGATCGCCTGGGCGCCGAAAACTCCAGCGTCGAGGGCACTGGCGTCGGCCTGTCTTTGTCGTTGCGTCTGGTGCAGGCGATGCACGGCGACTTGACGGTCGAATCGACTCGGGGCGAGGGCAGCACCTTCGTCGTCACGCTTCCGCGCGCGATCGGACCTACCGACATCGCCATCGACGCGACGATCGCCGACGCCGAACTGCAGATGAGTCTCGGCGAAGGCCTTGGCATCAACGGCACCTTGCTTTACATCGAAGACAACCTCACGAATCTTCAGCTGATGCAACGCATTGTCGGACGACGGCCAGGTATCCGATTGCTGCACGCATTTCAGGGCCGGATGGGTCTCGACCTGGCACGCACCGGGCACGCTGACATGGTGATGCTCGACCTTCATCTGCCTGACATGGCAGGCATCGAGGTGCTCGGACAGTTGCTGTCCGATCCGGCAACGGCCGACGTGCCCGTCTACGTCGTCAGCGCCGACGCCACGGCAGGGCAGGTCGTCAGGATGAGGGCCGCCGGGGCGGCCGGATATCTGACGAAGCCGCTCGACGTCCGGCGTGTTCTTGCTTTGCTCGACTCGGTGCTCGAAGGCAGGATTGCCGCGACGGAGGGAGATTGACCCCATGCTCCAACCCTTTCGTGACGCCGATGTGTTGGTCGTCGACGACAATCTCGCCAACGTGCAGTTGCTCGTGGCGCTGCTCGAACGCGCCGGCTTGCACAAGGTGCGGTCAGCGATTACGGCGGACGACGCGATGAGGTTGGCTCGCCTAAAAGAGCCAGACCTGGTGTTGCTCGACCTACACATGCCGAAAATCGACGGCTACGCAGTGCTCGAAGAGCTGGCGGCGAGCACCGAATACGTGCCGGTGCTCGTTCTCACGGCTGACACGACGAAAGACGCTGCACATCGGGCGCTTGCCCTCGGCGCGCGTGACTTCTTGACGAAGCCTTTCGACGCAACCGAGGTAGTGCTCCGAGTACGTAACCTGCTCGAGACGCGCCACCTTTATAAGGCTTTGCGCTCGCAGAACACCACGCTGGCGGGCGAACTGGCGAAGCGATCGGCCCGAGAGCAGCAGCTCAAGCGCGCGCACGACGAGCACCTGACGCGAATCGAAGAAGTACTGGTGTGCGATAACGCGATGTCAGTGGTCTTCCAACCGATCGTCGATCTGGCCACTCGCGAGGTCGTCGGTCTCGAAGCCCTTTCGCGTTTCGCTGGTGAACCCTTGCGATCGCCGGAGTTGTGGTTCGAAGAAGCCACTTCGGTGGGCCTGGGCCCTGACCTTGAAATGAAGGCCGTTCGGCGTGCGGTTTCGCAGCTGTCACGCATACCGGAGGGTGAGTTTCTCGCGGTCAACGTCTCGCCTGAGTTGGTGCTCTCGCACAAACTCGACGAACTCGCCGACGACTCCATTTGCTCGCGCCTCGTGCTCGAACTCACCGAGCACATCGCGGTCGACGACTACGGTCCGGTGCACGATCGGATGGCACCACTGCGCGAGCGCGGTGCCCGGGTCGCCGTCGACGACACGGGCGCAGGATTTTCGAGTTTGCGGCACATCTTGTTGCTGCAGCCCGAGATCATCAAGCTCGACAGGTCGCTCACGCATGGCGTCGACAAAGACCCGGCTCGGCGCGCACTTGCAGCGTCGCTCGTGTCGTTCACCAACGACATCGGCGCTAGCCTGATCGCCGAAGGCGTCGAGACCGCCGGCGAACTCGAGACGCTCGAGCGGCTCGGGGCGCCGTGGGTGCAAGGCTTCCACATCGCGATGCCTGAACCGCTGCCGGTGTGACGGACCAAGGCGCCGACACCCGGTGCCGAGGCGGTGGCGTGATGGCACAACGGCGTGATGGCACAACGGCGGCGGAGGCGGTGGGATTTGAACCCACGAGGACTCGCGCCCTACCGGTTTTCAAGACCGGCGCCATCGGCCACTAGGCGACGCCTCCGTCGCGAAGCCTACCGAGCTGGGCCGCGCCGTGTTTGCGGCGACGGCGGTGGCCCTCGGCCCGAAGTCGCTCAGCGCCGGTTCTTGGGAAGCAAGACGGCGGACGACGGAAGCGATCCGGGCCAGGCACCTCGCGCAGCCTTGTCTGCGTACATCGCGTGGTCGGCGCGCCCCAGGAGCGCGTCAGCGTCGTCGTCCGGCCCCCAAATCGCCAGACCGATGCTCACGCCGATCGGCAGCTCGACGCCGAGGGCGCCGTACGGCCGGGTGATCGCGTCGGCCATTCGGGATTTCAACGCACCGCCCTCACCCGAGAGGTCTTCGCAGATGACGACGAACTCGTCACCGCCAATGCGGCCGATGTGGTCTTCGAGCCGGGTCGTTTCTTTCAGCCGGCTCGCGACTTCGACAAGCACAGAATCGCCCGCCGCATGTCCGTAGGTGTCGTTGACCGTCTTGAAGCCGTCAAGGTCGAGATAAAGCAAGCCGAGCCCGCGATTGTGTCTGCGGGCGCGAGCAATCGCCTGGTCGAGAAGGTCGAGAATGGCTCGTCGATTCGACAATCCGGTCAGGACGTCGTGGGTCGCCTGTTCTTGCAGCCGACGATGCAAGTCGGCGCGGTCGAGCGCGGTGGCTGCCTCCTGCGCAAGGATTTCGAGCACCTGCAGCAGTTGCGGCGTTTCGGACGCGGCGTGCGCCAACGTCACCGTCAAAACTCCGAGGCAGCGACCATCGATCACCAAAGGCAGGTACGCGGCGCCGTGCAGCCGGTGGCCGACCAGTTGCTCGAGCATGTCCACGATCGCTGGCGAGGTGTCGGGGTCGGTGTGCAAGTCCTCGACCACGCGCACCCGCTTCTTCGCGTACACCGACGTGACGACCGATGGCAGGCTCAGCGGAGCCGACATCTTCGGCAATGCGACGCCCGCTTGGCCGGTCAGTGTCAGGTGTCCCTTGCCGTCAGGCTCGAGCAAAGTGACGATCTCCGCGTCGGCAAGATCGCGTGCCGCGACGCACATCGCCGTCCTGACGTCATTGTCGGTGAAAGCGGCGCGGGCGACTGCGGCGACGGCGCTGAGCTCGCGGGCCCGGCGCTCCAACTCGGCGGTACTGCGTTCGAGTTCTTCTTGCCGAGCCCGGAGCTCGATCTCGTTCTTCATCAGCTCGGCATGTGAAGCAGCAAGTGCTTCGGACGTCGCTTCGGCTGCTTGTTCGGCCTGCACCTGTCGGGTGACGTCGTGCGAAATGCCGAACGTACCGATGGCATTGCCGTCGAAATCACGCAGCACCATCTTTGTCGCGGTGACCCAGCGCGGGTGATCGCCGAGGAATGCGATCTGTTCGAGGCTGTTCACGAGGGGCTTTCCGGTGCGGAAGACCTCGTCTTCGTCGGCGCGTGATTTCGCGGTGTGCTCTGGCCCGAAGTAGTCGAGGTCGGTGTTTCCGACCACCTCGGCGGGTGACCCCGCCCCGAGCCGGAGCGCCTGGCCCCTGCTAATCAGGATGAATCTGCCTTCGGGGTCTTTGAAGTAGATTGCCTCGTCAACTGCCGCCAGCAGGTTGTGCGCGCAAACGCGCACGAGTTCTTCGTCGACCGGCGCTCCGTACCAGTCGTCGGGCGAGGCAGTCTCCGACACGTCGCCTCCCCGCTTCCAGGTCGCGCATGAATGGTCGTCTTCTTGCATTCGGCCGGATCGTCTCGTAATCAAGAACTTTGAACCGGAGATGCAGCCACGCGCGTAGGCCATTTGGCGTAAAGCGCGGCCGTCGCGGTGTCGAAAAACCTGATCAGTCGGTAACCGTCAGGGGGACGCCGGCGATTGACGCCGGGAGCCACCAGCCATGACCGCGCCTGCCGGCGACGGCCCGCATCGGCCGCCGTATCCGCCGCCACGTGGTCCGCAATATCCGCCGCCGAACCCGTTCGCTGGCCATCAGCAGCAGCCAGTATTCGACGATTACTTCGTCACGAGCGCTCGCCGGATCGAGCCTTCTTCTGCGGCGCGGATCGCCAACGCGAATCGAATCGCCACCGGGCACGCCACGTTGAGCCAACAGCAAATGCCTCCCGGTTGGACGACGCCCGCGGCCCGGCTCTTGGTGCCCGTGTCACGGCAGGGCGGGCGCTCGATCGGCAACGGAATATGGCTTCCCGTTTTCGTCGTCTTGGCGATCGTGATCGCCCTGGTTGCCGTGCGCACCGGCAAAGAACGGGCAGCGGCAATCGGCGCCGGCGACGGCCTCTTCGGCTCGGTTACTTCGCAACCCCCGACACGATATTTCCCCGATCCCACCAGGATTCTTCCGGCGCCCACGCCAGTTGCGGCCACTGGCGGCTACACGGTGCTCGACGCGAGAAGTGGCGGCCAGCCCGTCACCTGGGATCCTTGCCAGCCGATCCACTTCGTCGTCCGAAGCTCCGGTGAAATACCGGGTGGCCGAGTGCTGCTCGACCAGGCAATGGCCGAGATCAGCAAGGACACCGGCCTTTTCTTCATGGACGACGGAACGACCACCGAGGCGCCGAACCCGCATCGCAACCCGTATCGGCCTGATCTATATGGAAAATCTTGGGCTCCCGTGCTGATCACCTGGTCGAACCCCACGGAGTATCCGGGGCTGGCGGGCGACGTGATCGGGCTTGCCGGACCGGTCGCCGTCGGCGGCAAGAACGCTCACATCGTCAGCGGTGAAGTGGTTTTTGACGGGCCAGACCTCACCCAACTCGAAGATGTGCCCGAAGGGTCGACCTTCGCCTACGACGTGATGTTGCACGAACTCGGCCACCTGGTCGGCCTCGGCCACATCGACGACGTCAACTCGGTGATGAATCCGGTCAGCTCGCGACCGCTTCGTGGCTATTCGCCTGGCGACCTGCGCGGCCTCGCCGCTATGGGTTCGGGGCGTTGCCTGACGAAGGGATGAGCGGCCGCTACCCCGAACGGCGTAACGCTTCTGCTTCGGCTAGCGCAAAGCTGCGAGTCTTCACAGCCGAAAAATTGGTATGCGGAGAGATGTGCCGGGACGTCGGCGTGCGTTCAGGCTGTTCGCAGTCTATGCGGCCGCGTCGCTCGTCCCCGTCGTCGCGTTGGGAGCGCTCCTGGCTGTGTCTTATCGCAACGACCGAGACCGCAGTGGTCTGACCGAGGCGCGCAACCAGGCAGCGCTGCTTTCCAACGATGTCGTCGCACCGGTGCTCGGCACCGACCCGTTGCACGGCAGTGTGCCGCCGGATGCCATGCAGGCGCTGGCCCGTTCGTTCTCGCAGGCAAAAAACGGCGGTCGGTTGTTGCGACTGCGGGTGCGCGACGTCGACGGCGCGGTCATCTGGAGTGACGACGGCAGCGGTGTCGGTACCGGTTCGGCCGAAACAGGCGAGGACGACGACGTCACGACCGCCCTCGACAACCACGTCGTGAGCCGGCTGACCAGGCTGAACGAGGACGCCAACGACTCTGGTCCCGCGGGGCCGAAGGTCGTCGAGATCTACCGGCCGATCATGGCGGCGGGCACCATGGGCGGCCCGGTTCTCGGCGTCCTCGAAATGTATGTGCCCTACGCGCCTATCGAGGCCGATGTCAGCGCTGGCCTGCGCCGCATGTACTGGATGCTGGGTATCGGCCTTGGCTTGTTGTGGGTCGTGCTCGCCCTCATTTCGGCATCGAC
This sequence comes from Acidothermaceae bacterium, assembly GCA_050743645.1. Lineage (GTDB taxonomy): Bacteria > Actinomycetota > Actinomycetes > Acidothermales > Acidothermaceae > JBOGEK01. The sequence goes on along the minus strand of JBOGEK010000115.1, from coordinate 705 downwards.
GACGAGCCGCTTGCGCAAGCAGTCGGAGCGACTGGCCTACCTCGCCCACTACGACGACGCGTTCGGGCTCTTGAACCGCGTCGGATTTGCTGACGTGATCGCCGGGCGTCTTGCGGCCGATCCGCAGCATCCGCCGGCGGTCGCGCTGGTGAACGTCTCGCGCTTCAGGGAAATCAACGAAGCACTCGGCCGGCCGAGCGGCGACGAAGTGTTGCATCAGCTCGGGCGACGGTTGCTGAAGGTCGCGGGTGACGGCGCCGTAGTCGGCCGGATCGGTGGCGACGAATTCGCGGTCGCCTGTTTCGCCCACACTGGCGGCGTTTGCGAGGCTGACGATCTCGACGGTTGGGCCGCCGCGCTGCAGGACGCGATGACCGAACCGATCGAGGCGGGCGGTGTCCCGGTTCTTGTAGAGGTAGCGGTCGGCTACGACCAAGGCGCGCCGCAGCAATCCGTCGACGCGCTGCTCAATCGCGCCGATGCAGCTCTGGTTCGAGCGAAATCCGCAGTCGATCGGCGCGCCGGATATTTGAGTTCGCAAGGCCACGCCAACGCGTCGAGTCTTGCGTTGATGGCCCGGCTGCGCGACTCGATCAGTCGTGGCGATCTCGAATTGCATTACCAGCCGAAGACTGCGCTCGACGATGGTCGGGTGGTGTCGGTCGAGGCACTGATCCGCTGGTCGGTCGACGGGCAATTGCTTGC
>JBOGEK010000114.1:0-9124 GCA_050743645.1 Acidothermaceae bacterium | reverse complement strand
GTACCGCACGCTGCCGATGGTTTGGTACATCCCCCCGCTCTCACCGGTCGCCGACATAGTCGACGCCGAAGGCTACGACGAGCTCAATCCCGACCACGTGTTCGCCACAATCGACTCGCTGCGAATTCCCCTTGAATACCTGGCGAATCTGTTCACCGCCGGCAAGGTCGACACGGTACGAATGGTGCTGCGCAAGCTGGCCGCCGTCCGAGCTATTCAACGGGCGAGCCAACTCGGGCTCGAGGCGAACGACGAGTTGCCAAAGACCGTCGGCTCGACACTCGACGAACTTCAAGAGTTGTACCGGCTGATTGCCATTGCCAAGTACGAAGACCGTTACGTGATCCCGAAAGCGCATGCCGAAGACGCTGGGCGGCTGATGTCGCAGCACGAGCAGCTTTTCTGCAGTCTCGATACCGAGGGCGGTCCGGGCATGGGTGGCATGGGCCCGCACGGCATTCGTAGCTTCCAACCTGCATCGGGCACGGGTGAGGTCGCGAGCAGCCAGACTTTCCAAGGTTCCGACGGCAAGGCGCATTTCAACCTGTTCGGTTGGGACGGCTCGGGAGAGGCACAGAATGTGTTCCCGGAGGCCTCTCAATGACGCCACCGAAGGTGCATCCGTACAAGCTCGCATCGGTCCTTCTGCAATACCCCACGATGGCAATCTTCGAGGGCCTCGACGAACTTGACGCGGCAGCCGAATCCACCGGGCGCGCGAGTCGCGATGCGTTTAGCCGGTTCTTACGATGGTTGCGTGCGACAGCTCCGACCGACGTCGCCCAGCATTACGTCGAAACCTTCGATCTCCGACGACGTTGCGCGCTCTACCTCACCTACTACCGCTACGGTGATACCCGCAAGCGCGGGATGTCGATGGTCGCCTTCAAAACTGCCTATCGCTCGGCAGGTTTCGACCCGTCCGACGAGGAGTTACCCGATTACCTTCCCTTGGTGCTGGATTTTGCGGCGCTCTCATCGCGCGGCGAATCGCTGCTGCGGGCACACCGCGCCGATCTCGAGTTGTTGCGCCGCGCCTTGCGCGAGGCAGAGACGCCTTACGCCGACGTCGTCGAGGCCGTGTGTGAGCAATTGCCGAAGCTCGGGCATCGTGAGATCGCGCTGGTGAAACAGGCCTGGGAAAAGGGCCCTCCTGAAGAAGAGGTCGGTTTGGAGCCGTTCGCGCCGCCCGAATACCTGACCGGTCAGGGGGCGCACCAGTGATTACCGCCTGGGCGTATTTCTGGTGGGTGGTGCTTCCGTACGTAGCGATGGCGGTGTTCGTGATCGGCCATGTCTGGCGCTGGCGTTACGACCAGTTCGGCTGGACCAGCCGTGCAACTCAACTGCAGGAACGCAGGTCGCTGAAGTGGGGCAGCCCGCTGTTCCACTACGGAACGTTTGCCGCGATCGCCGGGCACGTCATGGGGATTCTCATTCCGGCCCGCTGGACCAGCAAGGTCGGGATTTCGCCGCACGTGTACCACCTGTTCGCCGCCTCCGCCGGACTGCTCGCCGCAATCTTGGTGATCGGTGGAATGGCAGTGCTCGCGATTCGGCGGGTGTTCGTGCCGCGCGTGCGCGCCACGACCAGCCCGGTCGACTGGGTCGCGCTGGTGCTGCTCGGCATCATCGCGGTGCTGGGTATCGTGACGACGGCGACCAACGCGCCGCTCGAACACGAATACCGTCAGACGATCTCGTTGTGGTTCCGCGGCTTGTTCAACGCCAACCCCGATGTCTCGGCCGCATTGAGGGCGCCGCTGATCTTCCAGATTCACGCGATCGCGGCTTGGGCGCTGATCCTGGCGTGGCCCTTCACCCGCCTGGTGCATGCCTGGAGTTATCCCGTCTGGTACCTGTGGCGGCCGTACGTCGTTTATCGGGCCAAGCGCGGCACGCCACCTAACGAGCCCGGCACCGGTGGCCGCAAGTGGCGCAAGATCGGTGTGCCCTACTAGGTGGGGTGGGCGTGATTCCGTGCCGGTTCGCACAACACCATTGTAGAAAAGCTTGGCCGAACCGAGGTGGTGCCGTTCGTCACACGTGTCGGCGCCTACCGCGCCTGCTGGCAGACCCATCCGTCGGGCAGTTCGCCGACGTCGAGAAACCTCTTGAGTTGCTCAGCTGTTGTCGCGGGTAGCGCGTGGTCAGCCTGCGGATAGAGGATTTGCTCCTCCTTGGAGTTGTGGTGCTGTAGTTGAACCACCAACTCGTCGCAGCGCTTGGCCAGGACGGCGTTATCGAGGTCGCCACTTGCGTGCGATCTCAGCTCCCGCTCGAGCGATGCGAGTGTAGCCCACATCTGGGCGTGCTCACGTAGCATCACGAACACCGGCGCGACGAACCCGCCGCGACCCAATGGCGGGAACAGGAACTCTTCTTCGAGGTAGATGTGCCTGCGCAACGCATGTATCGCGGCGACGAGCGGCGCCGGGTCGCCGTCGCCATGTGACAGCGCCGACATGAACGCCTCAATGCCCTCGTCGATCTCATGGTGTTCGCGCTCGAGCGCGTCAGCGAGCGGCTCCTCTGCCATGCCCACAACTTTACACGAGGCGATAGTAAAAAAACTGTGCCCGGTTGCCGGGTGCGACCGCCGGGCATGACGAACCCATGACATACGCCAGGTCATACGCGCGGTCATACGCCCGGTCATACGCGGAGGCACCGCTTGTCGCGTTGCTTATCAGCTGGCAAGACGACGCCCGCGATCTCCTGCAGCCACTGCGTCCGTCGCTACATCCAGAAGGCGTATTACCGAGCGACGAACTCGCCGCTCGGGCCGCGGCCATCCGCCGGCTGCGCTGGACCATGATTCCGCGAGAAACGCGCAAGCAACGCTACGTGTGGCCCGTGATGCGGAAGCATCTCTTCCCCGGTACGCAGACAATGCCCAGTGGCGATGAAGTCGTCAAGCAGCTACAAAGCCGAAAGCGCCGATTCGAGCAGGAGCTGCTCCGGCTGCGTTGGGCCGACGAGCGATCGACCCACTTCGACCGTCAGCTCGGTGTGGTCATCGACCAAATCCAGTCATACATCGGCTACCAGGAGGAGCAGCTGCCTCGCATTGCCACGCAGATCCCGAGTGCCGAACAGGGGCGTCTGTGCGAACAGCTCACCGACCGGCGCACGCTGCTGCCTGTGCAGCCGCACCCGGATCTGCCTGCGGTTCCGTGGGTCGCTGCGGCGACAGCACCGGTAGTAGCCGTGCTTGATCGGTGGCGCGACTGGTTGAGCACCGCGCCTGGTTGAGGTGGCTTGGTTGGGGCAGATCGATAGCCAAGATCGTCCTACCCGTAAGGAGCGACCGGTGATCGGCCTCGAAATCGTGTTCTGGTGGGCACTGATGGTGGGGGTCTGGGAACTCACGCTTGCAGGCACGACCCTGCCCGAGATTTGCTGCGAGGTTGCTGCCGCGTTGCTGTCGGCGCTGGCCGCCGTTGCGGCACGCCGCATGACCGGCGGCCACTGGTTGCCGAGTCCGAAGTGGCTGCGCTGGCTCCCATATATCGCGGCATCGGTGGTCGTCGACACGACGTTGGCCCTGCGGTTCGCGGTGACGCACGGACGCCATCGCGACGCGGGCGGGCGGCTCACCGCCGTCCAACTGCTTCGGTCGGACGACGGCGACGACGAAACGCACCGGGCCTATTCAACGTTGGCGATCAGCTGCACGCCGGGAAGTGTCGTTTATGACGCTGACGCGGGCTCGCACCGTTTGTTCGCCCACGCGCTTGTCGACGGGCCGCCGGACCTTGAGGGCGCGGTTGCGCGATGACAACGGTGTGGTACATCGCCAGCATCGCGTTGCTGATCGGTGGGTTAGTGCCCGCGGTGTTGCTCGGATCGCGAGGTGGTCCGACCGACCGACTCGTCGGCCTCATGCTCGGGAGCGCTGTCGCGGTACTCGCCCTGCTCACGATGGCGCAGGCGTATGCGCAAAGCTCATACCTCATCGTGCCGCTCGTACTGGCAGTGCTTTCGACGACGGGCGTGTTGGTGTTCACGCGGTTGCTCGGGCCGAGGTGAGTGATGCAGATTCTGACGGACGTCCTGCTATTTCTCGGAGTCGCGATCGTCGTGGCGTCGTCGTGCGCTGCCCTGTGGCTGCGCGGCGTGTTCGTGCGGCTGCATTTCTTGTCACCAGTGACGTCGCTCGGTGGACCGCTGATCGGTATCGCACTGGGTCTTGAGAATGGCTGGGGGCTCACGACCGGCCTGATCCTGTTCACAGTCCTGCTGCTCGCCTTCTCCGGCCCGGTCGTCGAAGTCGCCACTGCGCGTGTGATGGCACAGCGTGAAGCGATCGTCATGGAGGAGTCACCAGAGTGAAGGAGATTGTCTTGATCGTGGCGCTGACACTTGTCGGCGCTGGTGGAACTGCGGTGGTCTTGACGAATGCGCCTGAAAGACAGGCGGTGACGCTTGGCGTCTACGGCGTAACGCTGACCGTTCTTTTCTTTGCCCTTCAGGCTCCCGACGTCGCGCTTTCTCAACTAGCGGTCGGCACCGCATTCGTGCCGTTGATGGTGATGCTTGCCATTCGCAAGATTCGAGGTGGCCGGCAGTGACAGCGGGCCGACCATGAGCCGAAGCGTTCGCTACACCCTGTTCTTCGTCGGCGGTGCACTCGTTGCGGTGCTGTTCGTCTGGGGCGTCGTCGGTATGCCGTCGTTCGGATCGAACTTCCACCCCTACCGCGACCTGGCCATCGGCGCGACGGTCGCACACGGCACGGCGAATGCAATCTCGTCGGTCAACTTCGACCAGCGCGCCATCGACACGCTCGGCGAGGAGACCATCTTCTTCGCATCCGTTCTCGGTGCGGCGGAGCTGCTCCGACCCTCGAAGGAGGAGCGGGAGCGAAATGGCGAACAAGGCAGCATCCGCCACGTTATGGCGTCGACGAGGTTCGCGGGCTACGTGTTGCTACCGGTCACGCTCCTCGTCGGACTCGACGTCGTGGCGCATGGCCACATCACACCTGGCGGAGGGTTCCAAGGCGGCGTGGTACTAGCTACCGGCGTGCACTTGCTTTATGTGGCAGGAAGTTACGACGCCCTCGATCGGGTTCGGCCCGTGCACCTTTATGAGTACGGCGAGGTGGCGGGTGCGCTCGCTTTCGTCGGTCTCGGATTCGCCGGCATAGCGATCGCGGGGGCGTACTTGTCGAACGTCATCCCCTACAAGGGATTCGGTCACCTGATCTCAGCGGGCAACGTCGAGGTGTTGAACTTCGCCGTTGGGATTGAAGTCGCGTCAGGCGTCATCGTCATGCTCGCCCATTTCCTTTCACAGGCCGTTGCACTGCAGGGCGGGTCCGGCGAGTGAGTTACTACCCGTACTTCGTGGCCGGTTGGCTGTTGCTCATCGGCGCATTCGGAATCGTGCGGAGCCGCAACCTGGTGCACGCCGTCGTTTCGCTATCCGTCGCGCAATCTGGTACGTACGTGCTGCTGCTGTCAGTGGGTTACCAGCGCCACGCTCCCGCTCCGGTCTTCGGCTCGACGACGAAACCCAATCTTCAGGTAGTCGACCCCGTCGTCCAGGCCCTCACCCTCACCGACATTGTCGTGTCGGCGACCGTCACGGCTTTGCTGCTTGCGCTTGCTATGCGAATCGCCAAACGACACGGGACCGTCGACCCCGACCAGCTTTCGGCATTGGAGGGCTGAGTGTCGGCCGATGCATGGGCGCAACACTTGTTGCCGCTCATCGTGACCATTCCGATCGCGATGGCGGCGTTGCTGGTTGGTGTCGAACGTCACCTGCCGCGCCAGGTCGTCGACGTGGTGGCGACGGGGACGGCGGCCGCGGTTGCCGTTCTGGCGTGTTTCTTGACGGTGGCCGCCTCCCGCGGCCGGGTAGTCACGTGGCTCGGCGGCTGGCGACCCGACAAGAACCACGACACCGTAGGGCTGTCGTTCGTGGCGGATCGGTTGAGTGCGGGGTTGGCCGTTCTCATCGCGGTGTTGATGGCCCTCGCGTTGTTGTACGGCTGGAAGTTCTTCGAAGAAGCCGAAGGTCACTTTCGCCCCCTGATGTTGCTCTTTCTCGCAGGCATGGAGGGGTTCGCACTCAGTGGTGACCTCTTCGACATGTTCGTGTTCTTCGAACTCATGGGGGCAGCGGCGTACGCGCTGACGGGGTTCAAAGTCGAAGACGCCTCGGCTCTACAGGGTGGATTGAACTTCGGCATCATCAACTCACTCGGCGCGTACTTCTCGCTCACCGGGATCGGGATTCTCTACGCCCGCACCGGTCATCTCCAGTTGCCACTGCTGGCGAAAGACATCGACAAGCAGGGGCTCACGCCGCTCATCCTGATCTCGTTCGTCTTCATCATGGCCGGCCTGCTCGTGAAGGCGGCGATGGTACCGCTCCACTTCTGGCTAGCCGACGCCCATGCAGTTGCGCCAAGCCCGGTGTGCGTCCTGTTCAGCGGTGTCATGGTCGAACTCGGCGTGTACGGCGTCGCCCGCATCTACTGGGTGGCCTTCTCCGGTTCGGTGCCGCACCACGCAATGAGGGGCGCGTTCGTCGTCCTCGGCACGCTTACCGCCGTGGTCGGTTCGCTCATGTGCTTTTGTCAGCGGCACCTGAAGAGATTGCTGGCGTACTCGACGATTGCTCACGTCGGACTTTTCCTGATCGCGTTCTCGATGCTCGACGACGACGGCACTGCGGCGACGATCTTGTACGTCGTCGGCCATGCCGGTGCCAAATCCGCGCTGTTCCTGTTGGCCGGTGTCGTCCTGAACATGTACGGCTCCGTCGACGAGATCACCCTGTTCGGGCGCGGCAAGGACGCCAGGCTGGTGCCTGTGCTGTTTATCATCGGTTCGATCGCGCTAGCGGCGTGCCCACCATTCGGCACCGGCCTTGGCAAAGACATCGCCGACGCCGCAACGATCAAAGCGGGCTACGACTGGCTGCCTGCGCTGTTCACGATTGTGTCGGCCGTGACCGCCGCCGCGATCTTACGTGCGGTGTTGCGCATCTATTACGGTCTCGGCGATCGGCCTACCGACTCAGGTCAATCGAAATCGACCTCGGGCGACGAAGAAAAGCCCGAAGTCGAAGGCACTCTCACGCATGTACCCGTCACGATGCTGGTGCCGATCATCTTGTTACTCGGTGGCAGCCTCGCGGCGGGCGTCGTTCCCGGCTTCGGCGAGAGCATCGGCAAGGCAGCACACGTCTTCATCGATCGCGGGGGTTACGTCGCGCAATCGTTGACGACGGCGAAGGCTTCTGCCGTGGCGCATGTTCCTGGCATGCACTGGACGCCGCTCGGACTCGGGCTGGGTTTCGCTTCGGCGCTGCTCGCCGCCGTCATCGCCTTCGTCGCGCTGTACGCGCAACGAATCCCTGCGATGGTCCGCGAGGTGGCGGCTGTCGTCGCCACGCCGCTCCGATTCGTGCGCCAAGCCCACTCCGGCCATGTCGGCGACTACGCTGCCTGGTTCATGGTCGGCGTTGCCTTGCTAGCCGCTCTTATCGGCGTGCCGCTGCGTTGATCCGCCGGCCGGCCACCCCCGCCGCGGCCAGCGCTGCGGCTAGCGGTGCAGCCGTACGAACGATGCGTCGGGCGAGCGCGGGCTTCGGTTTCGACACGGGCTGCGCGGGGGCGCCACCGTCGCGCGCGAGTGCCATCACTTCAGCGAGATGCAGCGCCCGGCGGTCGGTGCCAGGGGCATGCTCGATCTGCGTCTTGCACGAGAATCCGTCGGCCACGACCAGGGTTTCGCTGGCTGCTTTGCGGACGGCGGGTAGCAGCGCCTGTTCCCCGCAGTCGAGCGAGATCTGCCATTTGCCCTTCTCGAATCCCCACGAACCGGCGAGCCCGCAGCAGCCGCCCGTGAGTGACTCGACCTCGACGCCCATGCGCTTCAAGACCTGCTCGTCGGGGTCGAGGCCGCCGGTTGCCCGCTGGTGGCAGTGGCCCCACAGCTTCGCCTGACGCGTCAACCTGGGTGCATCGATTTCGAACTTCTCGAAGAATTCTCCGAAATGGTAGGCATTTCGGCGCAGCCGCTCAGCGTCGTCGTCGTGCGGTAGCAGCTTGACGAGTTCGTCCTTGAATACGGCGAGGCAACTCGGCTCCATACCGACGATCGGCGTGCCTGCGCGCACGTGTTCTCGCAACTGGTCGATGGTGTCATGCAGATAGCGCCGCGCCGTGTCGAGGAAGCCGTAGTCGTACAAGGGCCGGCCACAACAGATGTGGCCCTCGGGCATGATGACCCGCCAGCCCGCGTGCTCGATCGCTTCCACGCAGGCCACGCCGACCTCGGTGTGGAAATGGTTGTTGAACGTGTCTGGAAACAGCACGACCGGGCGTCCGTTGGGATTTGCGGTGCCACCACGCTGGCGAAACCACTGCTGCAACGTCATCGGCGCGAACTGCGGCAACGGTCGGTGCTGATCGATACCCGCGACGAGCTTGGCGATCGCCGAAATCCCTGGCGTCTGGGTCGCGAAGTTCGCCAGCTCGGGAAACTTCGATGCGAGCCGACTTGCCTGGTCGATGAAACCGAATGCGTACGCGTAGCGGGGCCGCCAGCGTCGCCACGACTTGTAGTGATGGTGCAGGAACTCCGATTTGTAGGTGGGCATGTCGACGTTCACCGGGCAGTCGTTGGTGCATCCTTTACACGCCAGGCACAGGTCTAGCGCGTCGTATACCTCACGCGACTGCCAGCCGTCGGTAATCACCTCACCCTGCAGCATCTCGAACAATAAATGCGCGCGGCCCCGGGTCGAATGCTTTTCTTCGTGGGTCACTTGGTAGCTCGGGCACATCGTCTGCACCGGCTGGGCGACGCGGCACTTGCCCACGCCGACGCAGCGCAGCGCGGAGTGAGCGAAGTCGCCCTTGTCTTCGGGATAGCCGAACGCGGTGGACAGGCGCGGCGGGTTGTAATTGGTGCCCAGCCGTAGGTTCTCGTCGATCCGGTAAGGGTCGATGACCTTGCCGGGGTTCATCTTCCAGTCGGGATCCCAGATCCGTTTGAATTCCCGCATCGCCTCGATCAGCGTTTCGCCATACTGCTTGACGAGAAACTCGGCGCGCTGCTGGCCGTCGCCGTGCTCGCCCGAGATCGACCCGCCATACGAC
>JBOGEK010000113.1:0-3014 GCA_050743645.1 Acidothermaceae bacterium | reverse complement strand
CAGCAGCGCCGTCGCGTACTCGTCGTACAGCGCCCGCACGAGTTCGTCGTCGCTGAGCTGCGCATGACCATCCACACCAAGTACGACGGACGGCAGCGCAGCCTTACTCAGTGAACGCCCATTCGGTCACCCTCGCTCGGTGTCCCTCGCTGACCTTGGCTCGGTGACCGGCGGACGCCTAGCCGGCGCGGCGTGGTGCGGGCAGCCGGAGCCGCAGGTTGAGCACGGCGGTCGGGTCGAGGATCGCGGTCGGGCCACTCGCTTCGGTGAACTGGCCGATCAGCAGCGCACCGGTCTCGCTGTCGAGAGTCATCGGCGGTGGCTCGATCTGGTCGGAGTCACACCCGACCACGCCCTGCACGCCCTCGGTCAGCAATCCGACCGTGACGGTGTTTTCGGTGAGGACGACGAGGCGCCCGAGCGAGCCGGTTGGCGTGATCGGGGCGTCGAGCAACGGGCGCAGGTCGAGTACCGCGAGGATTCGGCCGCGCCAGTTCGCGACGCCGGCCAGCCAGCCAGGCGTTCCGGGCACGCGGGTCAGCTTGGGCAGCCGCCCGACCTCGGCGACGGCCGACATTCCGACCGCGTACCGCGAACCGCCGAGCCGCAGCATCACGTAGCCGTCGGGCTCATCGCGGACGCCGACCTCAGCGCCGCCGTCGAGCCCGGGCACGCCTGACATGTCGATCGGCGAGACCACGTGCAACCTCCGAACCCCGCGAACTGTCACGACAGAACCGTCACGACGAGGAGGTCATCGGCGCTTCGCCCGCACAGGTGTAGCCGTTCGTACCGGGCGCGGGATCAGCCGCGCCGCCACGATCGCTGCGCCAGCGATGCCGACAAAACCCAGCACCAGGAAGCCGATCGCGTCGCCGCCCGATCCTGGCACCACGATGTCTCCGCCTGGATGAGGCAAGAACAACAATCCGAGGACGGCGAGAAACCAGCCGGCACCCGGCACGAACGCGGCGTCGCGAGAACGCAGACCCCACGCTCCGAGAACCCCGAACAGCGCGTTGGCCACAAACGCGGCGAGCCCGCCGACCGACAGGTGGAGCGCACCGAGATCCCACAACCTGGTCGCCTGCAGCCCGCTGATCAGGCCGACGACCGCCCCGAGCACGAGCAGGGCGATGAGCGCGCCTCGATACGTCGCGCGCGACGGTGGCGTCCCGGCTTCGGCAGGTTCACGTTCTACACGCGTCGACACCGGCCGCAGCCTATAGATCGACCGACCGGACGGCGAACAGCACGGGGCAGCGCGGGTCGGCCCCTCCTCCGACCCGCGCGCTCCGCACTACCTGCAACAGCCGCGCGAGTGCACGGCTGCGACTGCACTAACTGCGCGACTGCACCTCGGCAGCACCCGTCGCACCGGGCGCTTGTTGTGCTTGATCCGTGAGGCTGTCGCGCAAGTCGATGATCGTCGGAGCGTCGAACATGGACACGTGTTCGCGCGGGGCGGCCGCAGCTGCCGCTTCGAGAACGTCGGTGATCTCGTGGCCGATCAGTTCGTGCCGCTCCAGCAAGGCGTCGCGCAACGCCTCGACGAGGTGGCGATTGGCTTCGAGGAGGCCCTTCGCCTTCAGCTTTTGCTCCTGCAGCAGCTCTTCGACGGCCGCCCTACCAGCGCGGTCGCCGAGCACTCGGCCGACGATATTGGTGTCGGACAGGCCGCTGTTCTGCACGGCGGCGTACGAGACCAGCGAATCGGTCATGCCCGCCGCGCCGACCATCTGGGCCGCGACACCGGTCGCCGTCATCAAATCACCCGACGGCCCAGTCGTGACGTCACCGAAAAAGATCTCTTCGGCCGACTGGCCGCCCATCGCGATCTGCATCATCGCAAGCAACTGGGTGCGCGAGCGGAGGTAGACATCGTCACGGTCACCGTGCGCGAGCAACCCGAGAGCGCTGCGGCGCTTGATGATGCTCAACACTTCAAGCCGGCGCTCGGGTGCGACCAACCAGGCGATCGTGGCGTGGCCCGCTTCGTGCGTGGCGATCGTCTCCGCCTCGTGATCGGTGTATCTGACCGGTTGGCCCAATCCGATCTCGCTGTCGAGCCGCGCTTGCTCGACGTCGTTCCAGCACATCGCGCGACGCGCATCCTGCACGGCGTTGATCAACGCCTCGTCGAACATCCCCTCGAGCATCGCCGGGCTGTAGCCCTGCGTGACCGCCGCCAACGCATCGCGGCGCTCGGGATCGTCGAGTTCAAGCGCGTGCGCCTTGCGGTTCAAGAAGTGGTCGATCAGCTCGCGTCGTCCGGACTTGTCGGGACGATCGAACGTCAGCCGCTGGTCGAATCGTCCGGGGCGCAACAAGGCCGCGTCGAGCGAGTCAGGGCGGTTGGTCGACGCGATCAGCATGATGTTCGACGGCTTCGGTGCGGCCTTCTTGAACTGATGCTTAGCCGGCATCAGCAGGTTGAACGAATCGACAAGGCGCCCGACGAACTGTTCACCCGCGGTCGGCTGGTCGAAGGACTGCAGTTGCACCAGCAGTTCTTGGACGGCCATGCCAAGGTCACCGCTGCCCACGAACGGTGTCTGCCGCAAGGCCCCTGCCGGCGATGAGCCGAACGTCGCCAGCCCTTCGAGCCCGCCACACTGCATGGACGACGAAAGCATCGTGTCTGCGCTGAACCCGGAAACACCAGCGCGAGCGCCTGCGAGCGCGTCGAACTCGTCGATGAATCCGATCGCGCCACCTTCCTTGCGGGCAAGTTTGCGCAGCGCACGGAAATACGCGCGGACCTTGCGTTGCGTTGCTCCTTGAAAGCTCGACTGGAACGACGTCGCGGTCGCGAACAAGAACGGCACGTTCGCTTCGGCAGCGATTGCCTTCGCGGTATACGTCTTGCCAGTGCCGGGCGGGCCGTCGAAAAGCAGGCCACGGCGCGGCCGCCCGCCCATCTCCTGCGAGAAAGCCTTATGAGAAAGGAAAAGATTGAGCGAACGAACGACCTCGGCCTTGATCACGTCGATACCGACGACATCAGAAAGCCG
>JBOGEK010000112.1:0-2385 GCA_050743645.1 Acidothermaceae bacterium | reverse complement strand
ACCCTCGCCGGGCTGATGAAGCACATGGCTCTCGTGGAGTCGAACTGGTTCGAGGCCTACTTCCTCGGTCGCGACTACATGCCGCCGTTCGACACCGTCGACTGGGACGCCGACGGCGACTGGGAGTGGCACACCGCCAAGGACGACACCCCCGAGGAGCTCTTCGCACTGTTCGACGAGGCGCTACGCCGCTCGGACGCCGTCCTCGACGAGGCCCTGGCGCCCGACGGCGTGGGCCTCGACGGGCTCTCGGTCGCGGATGAATCCGACGGTCGCGGCCGCTTCAGCCTCCGCTGGATCCTCCTGCACATGATCGAGGAGTACGCGCGGCACAACGGCCACGCCGACCTGATCCGTGAACGCATCGACGGCAGCACCGGCGACTGACGGCTGAGGTCGGCCTTCACCCGAACGGCGCACACGACTCGCGGGTCGCGCGGAGACGGCGTAGCCGAACCAGAGCGCTCTTGCGCCGTTCGGAGGCTCAGGTCAGCCCGAACGGGTGACGATAACCGGCGCGTGACGTCGGACCGCACCAGCAGGCGCAGCCTGACACCCGGAACAACGCCCGCCGCTGTAGGCAAAAGCCTCGCCGTGTTGCTCGTCGTGGCGCTGGTCGCGAGCATCGGCGGGTGTGCGCTCGGGGTGCCATCGGGCACCCACCTCATCGGCTCGTGGATCTCCGTGCTCGGCTTGGTGCTCGCAGGCGCGCTCGCCACGGTTGCGCTGATCGCCCGCGGCTGGGGCGACGCCACGTACCGCCGCAGCTGGTTGTTGCTGGCCGTGGCCCCGATGGCCGAAACGGCCTGGTTGGCGAGCGCCCTGATCCCGGTTTTCCGACACGGTGCGCTGCTCAGTGAACCGGCTGGCGATGTCGGTCACCTGCTCGCCGTCCCGTTCGTCATTGCGGCACTGCTCGGCCTGCCGACGCCCGAGCACGACCGCCGCACCCGGCTCCGCACCGGGCTCGATGTCGTCGCCGCGGCGTTCGCGTTTGGTGCACTGACCTACAACTTCGGGATTCCGAGCGGCACGAACCACCTCGGCACCTTGCAGCCGTTGTTCGGTATGGCGCTCGGGACCGCCGTGGTCGCGGCTCTCGCCCGTGCACGTTACGAGGGCGGCCTACCGCTCAACACCCTTCTTACTGTCGTCAGTGGCATCTTCGTGGTCGGTGTTTCCGACACGCTCGCCGCGTTTCACCTCAACCACGCGGGCTGGTCGGCACAGGATCCCTACCTCGCGATCGGCGCAGTCGGACACCTGCTGCTCGCGTGGGGAAGCCTGCACGCGAGCGACACTCGCGACAGCGTGGCGACGATGCGCCGCCGCGAGCAAGTGGCCGTGATGGCGCCGATCGTGCCGATCCTGCCGGTTGGCGTGGTCGTGCTCGTATCAATTCTGGTGGGCGCACGACTCGCTTTGATGACCTTGATTTTACTGGGATTGCTGGTTGCCTCGGTGCTGGTCGCCGCGGTGCTCGCTCGCATCGACCAACTCGTTCTCTCCCGAACGCTCGAACATCGCGTCGTCGAACGCACGCTGGCATTGCGCACGCACGCCAAGTGGTTCCGGTCGCTGGTGCAGAACTCCTCCGACGTCATCACCATCGTCGACGCCAGCGGAACGATTCGCTACCAAACGCCTTCGGCATCTCGGGTGCTCGGGTACGACCCGGCAGCGATGGTCGGACGCCGGTTCGGCGCGCTACTGGGCCAGGCAGACGCCAGTCGCCTCGAGGCGACACTCGTCGACGCTGCGCTTCGACCACGATCAAGTCAGACGGTCGAGTTCGCGATGATGCACAGCGACGGTCATTGGTGCGAGACCGAAACGGTCGTGACGTCGCTGGTCGACGATCACGATATTCGTGGCCTGGTTCTCAACACCCGAGACGTGAGCGAACGCAAAGAACTGGAACGGCAACTTACCCGCCAGGCATTCTCGGATTCCCTTACCGGACTCGCGAACCGGGCGCTGTTCCGCAATCGTGTCGAGCACGCGATTGACGAGCGCACGGGCAGCGCAGGGCACGTCGCCGTGCTGTTCCTCGACCTCGACGGGTTCAAGGCAGTCAACGACGCGCAGGGCCACCTCGTTGGTGACAACCTACTCACCCTGGTCGCCGACCGGCTGCGGCATTGCGTCGGGCCGGGCGACACCGTGGCCCGGCTGGGTGGTGACGAGTTCGCGATCCTCATCGTCGGAGCTGATGCCGAACGGGTGGCGCGCCAGGTCGCCGACCGGGTTCGCCAGGTGCTCGCGCAACCTTTCGTGCTCGACGGCCGTGAGGTGACCTTGGCGGCGTCGACCGGGATTGCCGTTACCGACGGCGGCACCGAGACGGCCGACCAGATCCTGCGCAACGCAGACCTTGCGATGTAC
>JBOGEK010000111.1:0-3129 GCA_050743645.1 Acidothermaceae bacterium | reverse complement strand
CGCGAACTTGTTGTCCCCGACCGGGATCACCGTCGCGAAGTACTCCTGGAACAGGTCCGGGTGCTCGCGCAGCGCCGTGTCGGTGTCCAGGAAGATGACGCCCTGCTGCTCGAGATCCTCGCGGATCTGGTGGTAGACGACCTCCGACTCGTACTGCGCGGCCACGCCGGCGATGAGCCGCTGCTTCTCGGCCTCCGGGATGCCGAGCTTGTCGTAGGTGTTCTTGATGTCCTCGGGCAGCTCGTCCCAGCTGTTGGCCTGCTTCTCGGTCGACCGCACGAAGTACTTGATGTTGTCGAAGTCGATCCCCGAAAGGTCGGCGCCCCACAGCGGCATCGGCTTCTTCTCGAAAATCTTCAACGCCTTCAGCCGCCGCTCCAGCATCCACGCCGGCTCACTCTTCTTCGCCGAAATATCGCGGACGACGTCGTCACTCAGGCCACGTTTTGCCGAAGCGCCAGCGACATCGGAGTCGGACCAGCCGAACTTGTAACGGCCTAACTGGTCGAGCTCTGGACTGTCGAGTGTGGTCATGAGCGAACCTCCAAGGCGAGCATCGACGCGAAGCTCGGAGCGCAGCCGCGGAGGCTCGCGGGTGAATCGGTCATGCGTCGACCTTTCCTGACGTTGGCGAAGCTACTATTGCGGGTGCTGCAGCGTGTCCTGCGATGTGTACCGGGACGTGCCCGGGAATGTGAGTGGTGCAGACGCCGTCGCCATGAGCGATGGTCGCCAATCTCTGGACGTGCGTGCCCAACAGCCGCCCGAACACCTCGGTCTCGGCCTCACACAGTTGTGGGAAGTCGGTGGCGACGTGCGACACCGGGCAGTGGTGTTGGCAGACCTGGGTGCCCTGCAAGCCGGGCCCGGCCTGCTCGGCCGACGCGGCGTATCCGTCGGCGCTCAGGGCGGCCGCCAACGCGGCGGGACGTCGTTCCGCTGGCACGCCGGCCAGCAGCGATTCGTAGCGCGCCTCGATAGGCGCCAGCCGCCGATGGGCGAACTCGGCGACGGCGGCGTCGCCACCGGAATCGCGAAGGTACCTGAGCGCTGCCAGTGCAAGATCGTCGTAGGCATGCGGGAACGAATCGCGGCCATGCTCGGTGAGGGCGAACAATTTCGCTGGGCGCCCTCGACCGCGCGCCTTGCCGCGCACCTTGCGCTCGGGCGTCTCGCACACTCGCCCTGCGGCGATCAACCCGTCGAGATGCCGTCGGACGGCGGCAGGAGTCAACCCGAACCGCACACTGAGGGCGACCGCGCTCTGCGGACCCATCTCGTGGAGCGCACGAGCCACCCGGTCACGAGTACGGGCATCGTCGGGCCCGCAATCAGGTGACGCGACAGGTTCGGTCACCTGCGCGACCGGCTCTACTGATTTCACAACGACAATGTTACCTATTTCGCGACGTCAAACCCAGGCGGGGCCCACGGGTGTTTTCAAGTCGCTCGACGCCCGTACGATCGAAGCCGTCATGACAGCATCGCCGGACGCCTCCTCCACCTCCCCGACCACCACCGCAACCGCGGCAACCACGGCCACCGCACGGATGTCCGGGGGGCCGGTGCCTGGGTCGGGTCGGTGGCGCCCGTCGCCGTCCGGGCTGCAAAAGCTCGCAGCGTTCGCACTGGTGGCCAACGTGGCGATCGTGGCCAGTGGTGGGCTCGTTCGGCTCACCGACTCGGGGCTCGGCTGCCCGTCGTGGCCCGATTGCACCGGCAACTCGCTCACGCCGACCCGCCAACTCTCGTGGCACAAGTACGTCGAGTTCGGCAACCGGATGTTCACCTACGTCGTGCTCGTCGCAGTCGTGGCCGCGCTCGTCGGCGTGCTGCGCGCGCGGCCGCAGCGCCCCGAACTGAAGGTCTGGGCCTGGCTGACGTTTCTCGGCGTACCCGCTCAGGCAGTCATGGGCGGCATCACGGTGCTCACCCACCTCAACCCTTGGGCCGTCGCCGCCCATTTCGTGCTGTCGATGTTCCTGGTCAGCACCGCAACCGTCTTGTGGTGGCACACCCGCCATCCTTCGACGGTCGCCATGCCGCCGAACCAGCCGGACGACGCAGTGCCCCCCAGCCGGCCGCTGCCTCCGCTGTTCAAGCAGCTGGCCTGGTTGACCTGGGCGACGACCTTTCTGGTGCTCGCTGCGGGCACGGTTGTGACGGGCAGCGGCCCGCACGCCGGTGACGCCACGGCGAAGCGCATACCAATCAAATCGGAAACGATCAGCCAGCTACATGCGGACCTGGTCATGTTGCTGGTCGGTCTCGCGATCGCGCTGGCCATCGCCGTGACGGCGGTCTCGGCCGAGCCGTCGCTTCGGCTGACCACTCGGGTGCTCGTCGGGGCGCTGGCATTCCAGGCCGCCGTCGGATTCGCCCAGTACTTCGACAAACTCCCGATCGGGTTGGTGGAGTTGCACATGTTCGGTGCGGCTTGCATCGCGGCTACCGCGACAGCGGTTGTCCTGGCCACCGGAGCCACCGGAGCCACCGGAGCCACCGGACACCCACGTTTCCGTGGGAGCGCGATCACGCGGTAATCACGGGGGCAGGTACCGAAATCCGGTGAATCGCCCCCGAGCAGGTTACGCACAGATAACAGATACATTCCGAACCGCTTAGAACGCGCGCCGCCCCTTACGCTACCGATTGCGGCTGCATATGTTGTGCCGCACAACAACGGGCCGTCCTGCGGGGCACAAGCTCCGCGCCCAGGAACGAAAAAGGGGATCTGCATGAACAAGACTGCGATCCGGCTGGTGGCGGTCGCCGCCGTTGCCGGCCTCGGCATTGCCGGGTGTAGCAGCTCCAAGAAGGCTTCGACGACCACCTCGTCGTCCGCGTCCACCCCGCCGGCGGCATCTACCCCGGCAACCAGCGGCAGCAGCGCACCGGCACCCAGCTCAGCCGCCGCTGTGAGCGGCTCGGTGGGCGTGATCCTCCCTGACACGCAGTCGTCGACCCGTTGGGAAACCGCGGACCGCCCGGCTCTGCAGAAGGCGTTCGCGGCCGCCGGCATCAAGGCCGACATCCAGAACGCTCTCGGTGACAAGACCAAGTTCCAAAGCATCGCGCAGAGCATGATCCAAGAGGGCGTCAAGGTCCTCATCATCACCGACATCGACC
>JBOGEK010000110.1:0-4525 GCA_050743645.1 Acidothermaceae bacterium | reverse complement strand
GCCTGCACGAGCGCTTCGGCGGTCGGCGTGTATGCCTCCTTGCACTTGGAGCAAAGCCGCCGTGCAAGCCGCTGTGCAAGCACGCAGTCCAGAGCTGATCCCACAAGAAATGGCTCGATACCCATTTCGATGAGCCGGCTGACCGCGCTCGGCGCGTCGTTGGTGTGCAGGGTCGACAACACGAGGTGACCGGTGAGCGCCGCCTCGATGGCAATCTGGGCGGTCTCGTGGTCACGGATTTCACCGATGAGCACGATGTCGGGGTCTGACCGCAAGATCGACCGCAGTGCAGACGCGAAGGTCAAGCCCGCCTTCGCGTTCGTCTGCACTTGGTTGATGCCAGCCAATCGGTATTCGACTGGGTCTTCCACCGTGATGACGTTCTTGTCCGGCGTAGAAACGATATTCAGGGTTGCGTACAACGTGGTCGACTTGCCCGACCCGGTCGGGCCCGTTACGAGCAACATTCCGTACGGTTTGGTGAAACTTACCGAGTACCGGTCGTAGTTCGAGTCGGAGAATCCGAGGTCTGACAGGTTCAACATGGCTGTCGAGTTGTCGAGGATTCGCATGACGACTTTCTCGCCCCACACGGTGGGCAGGGTCGCAACACGAAGGTCGACCTTCTTGCCGTTGGTGTTGACCGACAGGCGCCCGTCCTGCGGGATGCGGCGCTCGGCAATGTTGATATCTGACATGATTTTCAGCCGGCTGATGACGCCCGACTGGATGTTCTTCGGCGACCGCATCACCTCGTGCAGCACGCCGTCGATCCGAAACCGGACGCGCAACTCGCGTTCGGTGGGCTCGATGTGAATGTCGGATGCGCGGTCCTGAATCGCCTGGGTAATCAACAGGTTCACGAATTTGACGATCGGCGCGTCTTCGACGACCTCGCCGACGCTGCTCAGGTCTTCGAGCGCGTCCTCGTCGTTCGTCATCGTCATCGACAGGTCGTCGAGCTCGCCGTCGTTACGGTGATAGCGGTTGATCGCGGCAAGCACGTCGGCGCGCGTCGCGACC
Organism: Acidothermaceae bacterium; assembly: GCA_050743645.1. Taxonomy (GTDB): domain Bacteria; phylum Actinomycetota; class Actinomycetes; order Acidothermales; family Acidothermaceae; genus JBOGEK01. The sequence continues at coordinate 3,502 of JBOGEK010000110.1, read as the reverse complement.
GCGGGCTTGACATCCATACCGGTGATCGACCGAATGTCGTCGATCGCGAACACGTTCGCCGGGTCGGCCATCGCGACCAGCAACTTGCCGTCTTCGTAGCCGACCGGCAGCGCGGTGTAGCGACGACACACTGCTGGCGGCACGCGCGAAACGGCAGAACCGTCGACTGCGAAATCGCCGAGGTCGACGAATCGCAGGCCGATCTGGGTCGCCAATGCCGCAACCAGTTGGCCCTCTGACAACACGCCCTGGTCGACCAGCACGCGACCGAGACTGCGGCCGTTGCGCTGATGTTCCTCGTACGCCGCGCTTAGTTGGTCGTGGGTGACGAGTCCACCCTCGATGAGGATGTCGCCTAGCTGTTTCATTGGCAGAGCTGTTTCATCTGCGGATCAGGCCTGCGCAGCGGCGACGTCGATCGAATCCACCACGGCGTAGAGCAGCGCGAGCAGCACGTTCTTCACCGAGGCGCGATCGGTCGCGTCGCATGCGACAACCGGCACCGACGGGTCGAGGTCGAGGGCCTCCCGAACGCGAGCTTCAGCGTCGGGGTCGACGCCTTCAGCGCGGTTCATGCCGACGACGAAAGGAACCTTGGCCATCTTGCGGAACGCGGCCAGAATCCCCACTGCTTCTTCCAACGAATCCGGGCGGTTCGCGTCGAGCAGCAGAACGTAGCCCAGCATGCCTTCGCCGAGGATCTCCCACATGAAGTCGAATCGATCCTGACCCGGCGTACCGAACAGGTACAGCACGAGATCGTGGTCGATTGTGATGCGGCCGAAGTCCATCGCGACCGTGGTCTCGGCCTTGCGTGACTTCGTCTCGTCGGTGATGTCCTTTTCAGTCGACAGCACCGTGATTTCGCTGATCGTACGGATCAACGTCGTCTTGCCGGCCGAAAAAGGGCCGGTGACGACAATCTTGACGGCTTGCGAATTGCCGCCCCGGCGGCCTCTCTTAATCGTCATGTCACAGCCCTCGCACGCCGGCAATGAGACGCAGCAGCAAGCTCTTGTTCACGCTCGGATCACGTTCGATGTGTGCCCTGGCATCCGTGCCCTCCATCGGCTGTGTCGACCGCACCGGGTCGGCTGCAACTGCAGCCGAGCCGTGCACGGAGTTCATTCCGACCGCTGCGCGCGGTGCGTCTTCAGGAAAGTCCGGACGCCGCCGCGGCATGAACGGCTCGGGGCGGGGCGGGATAACGGGCGCCCGAGTGTCGGCGACCAAGCGCGGCGAGGCGCCGTCGTCCCCCCGCAAGTCAGCGGGACGTGCCGGCGGCGTCGATGACCGCGAGAAGACCGAGCCGTCACCGGCGCCGTTGGCCGCCGCGGCCAACACAGATGCGACAGTCGACGTCGACGAAACCTCGGCATTCGTCACGCCGGCGAACAGCGACTCGTCGGCAGGCAGGTCGGCCACCTCAGGCTCACCCGGCACGAACTTCTGCTCGGACGACGTGGGAGCCGCCGGGGCGGGCGCGAATTCCGATCGTTGCGGAGAAACAGGCTCGGCCAACGGCTCCACCGGCGCGCTCGGCACCGATTCGAGGCGCGCCAACAATGCGTGCCTGCGTGCCAAAGCGAGCGCACCTTCATCGGCGTCACCACTGCGAATCGACAACAACTCGCGTTGAACCAACGTCGCAAGTACTGAAACCACAGCGAAATCGCCGCGTCCCGCGAGCGTCACGAGATCGGCCACCGTGCGTCGTCCATCTACCAATGCGAGCAACGCCCATTCGCCACGCGAAACCTGCGGGTCTTCGCACACCGAGATCGGCAACGTCAAAATCACGTCGGGCGCAGGAATTACCTGGCAGGCCCGCTCCCACGATTCGAGACGGCTGCGTGCGTCGGTAACAAGCTCCTCGACACCAAAGGAAACACCGACATCGTCAGGTCCCGGCTCGTCGAGGCTAAATGAGAAGTCACCTTCGGCCCACCGAAGGAAATCGAAAACCGCGTCGACGGCCTGCTCGGAAACCATTGCACGCAGCATGTCGCCGTCGACCGCGCCCGCTTCGAGCAGCGCCCGGGCTACCCCGATATCGCCTGCCGCCGCACGATCGACCGCGGCTGTCAGCGCATCGTCGCCGACGGCGGCACTGCCGACCAGCCGCCGAGCCAACCCCTGCCGACCGTCGTCCGACGTCGCCCCGGTCACCGCACCGTCGCGGAAATACACGCAACCGTGCGTTGCCGGGCGCCGCAGGTGCAGCCCACCCGACTTCTTCGTAAAGCTCAGCAGCTGGAAGATGTCCGGAAGGCTGAAGGCGTCTAACGAGCCTTCGAGTTTCACGGTGTTACCCCATCCGGTCGCGTTCGGTGTGACGGTCGATTGACGCTTCGTTCGGTGTGCGAGTCTTTCGGGACCAATCGGCGGTTGGGCCGTCAGCTCCAGGAATTGCGCTCGCCTGGCAAAACACTGCCGCTTGGCGCATACGACGACCAACCGGGAGGATCGACGGGTGCAAGAGACGGCAGATCGGACGACGAGTCATGCCCGTTTTCTTGATACGCCGGGGTTTCTTCGACCTGCTGATACGCGGCGTACGGCGCCTCGGCGTATCCGGGCTCGGCGTAGACCGTCTCTGTGTAACTCAGCTCGGCGCTGACCTCATAGGAAGGCTCGGCGGGCAGCGGCTGGACATAGCTGGTGTCACCGTCGTTTGCGTCACCGTAATTTACGTCAACGTATGAAGCGGCGACTTCGGCCACCGTGGTGGGCACGGCAGGCGCGGTGGGGACGGCGGTCGCGACCGGCGCGACCGGCGCGACCGGCGCGACCGGCGCTGCCGAACCCACGGGAACCGGAACGGGTTCGCTTCGGTGATCCTCGAGGTAGCCGCGGGTGACGTGCGACGGTAGCGGCGCCGGCAGCGGCACGGGGCCGTGCAGCACCTCACCGACACGGTTGGCCGCCAGCTTCACCTCGTACAACATCATGCCGACCTTGGCACCGGCCGAGGTGACGGCGATGAGTACGCCTTCGTCTTGCGCCGACACCAAGAAGACCGTGCCGTGCTCGCCTTCGATGTAGACCTGCGACAGATCGCCGCGGCCGAGACCCTGCGCGGCCCGCTCGGCCAGCGAGAGCAGCGCAGCGCTCATCGCGGCGACGCGGTCCTCGTCCATGCCCGGCGGAAGTGCTGATGCCATCGGGAGCCCGTCGAAGGAGACGACCGCCGCGGCCTCGACACCGGGAGTCTGGTGCAGCAGATCTCGCAGAATCCGATCCAGACGACCAGCGCGGCTCGCGGACTCTGGCGGCTGCACGGAGGACATGAAGCACCTTCTCTCGGGACCTGGCGCACGCGGGATTCCGCGGGTCTTCCGCTAATCCCTTCGGCGCACCCGGCCATCTGCTTGAGGGGCGCACGACCGTTACGCGCCGCCGAATCGCCAAGGTTTTTTCGCCCAACCGGCGTAACGTCCGCGAGCATCTCGCTCGGGCTGGCCTCGCCTGCGCGCTTCGCTTTGCTGCGTATGCGCAGCAA
>JBOGEK010000109.1:0-5975 GCA_050743645.1 Acidothermaceae bacterium | reverse complement strand
GAGAGGTGCCGGCCCATCCACTCGATCTGGTCGGCATAGACGTTCGGGGTCGAGCGCTCGATCGTGGCCGGCAAGTTGAGGATGATCTCGCGATCGGGCCCCGGCTGCCAGACGTCCATTACGGCTTCGCAAATCTCGACGGCGAAGTCGAGTTCGGTGTCGATGAAGATCTCTGGTGAGTATTCGTAGCCGAAAACCTTGGTGTTGCTCAAATATTGGTCGGCGAAGCGCATCACGTGACGCGTGCCGTCAGCCGCCAGCGCGACCGTTTCTTCTTTGCTGTTACGGAAAACCACCCGCCGAAACAGTGGCGCCGCCGCGTTGTATAGATGCACGGTGGCACGTGGTGCGCCGATCAACGATTGCACGGTTCGCTCGATGAGGTCTTCACGTGCCTGGGTGAGCACCGAAATCGTTACGTCGTCAGGGATTTCGCCGTTTTCGATGATGCTGCGCACGAAGTCGAAGTCGGTCTGGCTCGCCGAGGGGAAGCCGACTTCGATCTCTTTGTAGCCCATCTGCACGAGCAGCTGAAACATCGACAGCTTGCGGGCCGGGCTCATGGGGTCGATCAATGCCTGGTTGCCGTCGCGCAGGTCGGTCGACAGCCAGCGCGGCGCCTTGGCGATCGTCTTGGTCGGCCAGGTGCGGTCGGAAAGGTCAACGGACGCGAACGGCTTGTAGCGGCGAATCGGCATGCCGCTGGGTCGCTGAAAGTTGGGATGCTGCTCAGAAATCGGCGGTGTGCTCACTGCTGCTCCTCGGGATCGCGGGTGGGCGAAACGGCCGGCACGCAGCACTCCCGCGACGAGGAGACCGGCCTTTAGAGGGTCTCGCCGCGGCAGCTAAGGAGCAGGTTGTACGACATTGCGCCCGACTATACATGCCGGGTCACCGCACGACAGCCGAAAGCCGCTTGTGCGTTCGCAACCACTCGGGTAGCCAGGTCTGATGCACATCGTTTCCCTGGACGACGAAACCCCTGCCGAGCTGCTCAAATCCTGGCACGAGCTGCGAGCGACCACCGACCTGGAGCTGGAGCCCAACGTGCCTCCGCCCGGCTTCGACGAGGCGTTTGCGCACGTGATCTCGAACGGGCTCTTCGACCGGCGGGGCTGGCTGCTCGTCGAGTCGGGCGCCGTCGTCGCGTACGTGCTTGTCGAGTTTCCGAAGCTCGATAACCCCCAGCTCGCGGAGCTCGAACTGCGGGTCGACGCCGTGCATCGGCGATCCGGCAATGCGACCAGGCTGCTGCAGCTCGCGGCTCAGGCGGCGAGCGACGCCGGACGACGCAGCATCCTCGTCGAGGCTGTCGAGGGTTCGGCCGGCGACAAGGCGTGCGCCGCGCTCGGCGCGAAATCGGCGCTGGGCAGTACGTCGAGTGCTCTTCGGCTCACCGATCTCGACCAGTCACTCGTCGAAAACTGGATTGCCCGACGAGGCGAGCGGGCCGAGGCGTACTCGCTCGTGCGCTGGATCGACCACTGCCCAGACGACCTCGTCGACCAGTGCGTGCCGCTGCTCAACGCCATGAACACTGCCCCGCTGGGCGCCCTCGACCTGACGATCGATTGGTCGCCAGATAGCATCCGAGCCTCTGAGCTGGCGCACCTGAACGCGGATCGCCGCAGCTACGTCGTGTGCGCGCGACACGATGCGACCGGAGAACTTGTCGCACTCACCCACGTGCTCGTTCCGCAAGGCCGACCCACACTCGGTGTCCAAGAAGACACCGTCGTGCGGCCAGACCATCGCGAACGTGGCCTAGGCCGGTGGATCAAGGCCGAGATGCTGCTGTGGCTGGCGCGCGACGAACCTCAGCTCGATCAGATCATCACCTGGAACGCCACCGAGAACGCCGCCATGCGCGGCATCAACACCGAACTCGGGTTCGTCGCAGGCGACGCCTGGACCGAGCGCCAATTCTCCACCGCCGATCTGCTCGCCGAACTTGCCAGGCGGAAGTGAGGCATACGGCTCGCCACCGTCAGCGGAGGGTGCTCGCCGGTGGCTCGCCTGGCTGCGCCAGGCCGCATTCATACGCCAGTACGACGGCTTGCACCCGATCGCGCACGCCGAGCTTCTGAAGCACCCGGTTGACGTGTGTCTTGACCGTTGCGGTGCCGACGACGAACTCGGCTGCGATCTCAGCGTTCGACAAGCCACGAGCCATCCAGCCGAGCACCTCTCGTTCGCGTTCTGTAAGGCTCGCCAACTGCGGCGGCGGCGGCGAGTTCGCCATCGGGCGCCGCACGTACTCGGCGATGAGGCGTTTCGTCAGCGTCGGCGCCAACAACGCTTCGCCGCTGGCCACCAGCCGCACACCTTCGACGAGCCGCGCGGAAGGCGCACTCTTGAGCAAAAAGCCTGCCGCTCCAGCCTTCAGCGCCTCGTAGACGTACTCGTCGGTATCGAACGTCGTGAGAATGAGAACGTGGACGTCGGACGCGCTTGCCAGCAGCCGTCTCGTCGCCTCCAGGCCGTCAAGGCCGGGCATCCTGACATCCATCAGAACGACGTCAGGCGCGATTTCGCGAGCGCGCGAAATGGCCTCCATGCCATCGGCCGCCTCGGCGACGACCTCGATGTCTTCTTGCGCTTCGAGGATCATGCGAAACCCCGTACGCACCAGTTCCTGATCGTCGGCGATGAGAACGCGGATCACTCGACCACCAAAACAGGAATCCTCGCCCGCACCGCAAAGCCGCCATCGGGCGCCGGGCCTGCCTCCAGCGAGCCCGCATAAACCGCAACCCGTTCGCGCATGCCGACGAGGCCATGACCACCATGACCACCGCCGGACGGCGCGCGAACGCGACCGCCCCGGTCAGCGACCTCAACGTTCAACTGATCCTCCTCGATACCTACGCGAACCCTGACCGGCACCGCGCCCGCGTGCTTCGCCGCGTTCGTCAGCGCCTCCTGCACGATCCGGTAGACGGTCAGGCCTACGCCGCCCGGTAACGGCCGATCGCCGAGGTCGATGCAGGCGTCGACGTCCAGGCCGGCATCGCGAGCCTGCCTGATGAGCTGCGGCAGCTCGGAAATTCCAGGCGCGGGCGCAAGGCCGAGTTCTTCGCCACCGTCGCGCAAGATCCCCAACAATCGAGCCATTTCGCCAAGAGCCTCACGGCCTACCCGCTGCACCGACCGCAACGGCTCGGCGGCACGGGCCGGGTCGCGAGCCAAAACCTGTTCGGCGGCATCGGCCTGCACAACCATCACGGTCAGCGAATGGGAGACGACGTCGTGAAGCTCGCGCGCGATTCTCAACCGTTCGTCGGCGGCCGAACGCCGCATCTCGTCGTCCCTCTGGCGTTGGAAATCGGCCGCTGCAAGCTCAAGATGAACAGCCCGCGCAGTGCGGCGGCGCACGGTCAGCCCCATCAGCCACATCGCAGCCAGGAAGACGAACGCGAACGCGAAGTTGCTGAAGCCCTTGTGCGCGACGGCCGTTTGGATGCCGCCGCTGGTGAGCAGCAGTGCGGTGCCCGTCAGGCCTACGGGCATGGGCGCGTACGAGCTAAGTGAATAACCGATGACGACGAATGCGAGCAGATCGACGATCGGCTCCTCGAGCGGAACGCCGCTCGTCACAAGCGCAACACCGAGCGTCGCGGCGATCACCGAAGCGAATATCGGTGCAGTACGGCGCCAGACCACGGCCGCAGCGATGCCAATCTCTACCGCGTATGCGGCGGGCTTCGGCTGAATCCTCGTGTTGAGCGTGACTTCAAGCACAGCCAGCACGACGAGTACCGCGGCCAGCACCGCGTCCGCACGATCAAGTCTCAGCTTTTGCCACATGCTCGAAGCGTAGGGCCCCCGGCGCGTGGCGACGTCCGCTTCGAGGTTGATAGCCGTGTCAACCCACGGTTTGACGAGTAGGGCCCGATACGCGTCCATTCGAGAAAGCCAAAATCGACGCGCTGGTTGACGACCCAACCCCGGCCGACTCAATACGTTCTCGCTGCGAACCAACAGTGGCAAGCGAATCGAACAGGAGCCGGCCATGCCGTCGAAACTGCGTCAGTTAATCATCATCGTCACGTCCGTCGTAGCGATTGCATTTGTGGTCGCCGGAAGCGAGCGCCACGCCGAGCACGGCGCGAACGCGGTCATCGGCACGATCGCCTGGTTCACCTTCTTGCCCGGCGTGCTCGTACTCGTGGTCCTCGCAGTGACCGCCGGAATGATCACCGTCCGGCGCGGTCGCCTTGCTCGCCGCGGGCAACGCTAAAACCCACAACCGTCAGGAGAAATCTGAAATGCGCCGCATGAAACAAACCACCGCGGTCGGCGTTCTCGCCGGCATGGCCAGCCTTGCCCTTGTGGTCCCAGGGTCGGCGATGGCACATACGAACGAATCCGCCGGCACAGTCAAACCCGGCAAGTCCATCCAGCAGGCCATCGACCGCGCCAAGCCGCACTCCGTGGTCACTGTTTCCGCCGGCGTCTACAACGAGAACCTGCTCATCACCAAGCCGATCACAGTGCGCGGCATCGGCCATGTCGTCATCGAGCCGGGCGCCACGATCGCGCAGAACCTGTGCACCCAAGACGAGGATGGCTCACCCGAAACCGACGCACCGAACAACGTCGGAATCTGCATTCTCGGGCAGTTCGGTACTCCACCACCCGACAGCGATGTCGCGCCCGTGCTCGAACCGGTCGCGCATGTGACCATCGAAAACCTGCGCATCACGGGCTTCAGCGGGCAAGGCCTACTTGCCTTCGGCACCGACCAACTGAAGGTGTCGAACGTCGAGATCGACCACAGCGCGGACGTCGGGCTATTCAGCGAGTCAGGAAACAAATCGGTGTTCCTCGCCGATCGGATTCACGACAACGGCTCTGCCGGAATCCGGGTGAGCGATTCACGCGACATCACGATCAGCCGCACTACGTCTTACGACAACCGGGAGGGCATGCTGATCCTCGATTCGACGGGCGGCAATATCATCCAAACGCTCCTGACCGCCAACTGCGCCGGGCTGGCGATTATCGACACAAGCGACGGCGTCACAACCGGCCGCATCAGCGTGCGGCACAACGCCATCGTCGCCAACAGCCGCTACTGTGCGGCCGGCGAAGCGCCGTCGGAGAGCGGCGTGGGAGTGGGTCTGATAGGCACCAGCGCCGTAGTAGTGACCGCCAACCTCATCTCGGGCAACGTCGCGTCGACCGACCCCACTACCGGCCAGGCAGCGCAGCTCAGCGGTGCGGGTCTTCTGCTGCTGGACGCGAGCGGACTCACCGGCGGCGCAGCTCCGACCGGCAACCGCATCACCGGCAATCTGGTGTTGCGCAACGCACCTCAGGACGTCGTTACCGACGGCTCCGGCTCGGGTAACACATTCGCCGGCAACAACTGCGGGCAGTCAACGCCGGCGTCCATCTGCAGCTGAGTGGCCAAGGTGAGCCAGGGTGAGCCTGTGGCGGCGCATGCCGCGCAGGCTCACCTGGTCTGCTGCGGAGGACCGGGTCAGAATCCCAGGCGGCGCAGCTGCGAGGGGTCGCGCTGCCAGTCCTTCGCCACTTTCACCCGTAGATCGAGGTAAATGCGAGTACCGAGCAGCGCCTCCGCCTGCTTGCGGGCTTTGCTGCCGACGTCGCGCAACCGCGAACCACCTGCGCCAATCACGATTGCCTTCTGACTCGGGCGTTCTACGTACATCACCGCGTACACGTCGAGCAGGTCGTCGCGGCCCTCTCGTGGCGCCATCTCCTCGACGACGACGGCAAGGCTATGCGGCAGTTCATCTCGAACCCCTTCGAGAGCAGCCTCGCGGATCAGCTCGGCGACCATTACCTGCTCGGGTTCGTCGCTGAGCTCCCCCTCGGGGTACAGCGCGGGCCCCTCGGGTAACCGCTCAACCAGCAGGTCAGCGAGCAGGTCGACCTGTGTTCCCGAAACCGCCGACAGCGGCACGACCTCGGCCCATTCCCCTAAGTTCGACGCCGCGATCAACTGC
>JBOGEK010000108.1:0-2541 GCA_050743645.1 Acidothermaceae bacterium | reverse complement strand
ATCGACCACGCAGCTCAGCCTGTTGATGACGACCGTTCCGATGACGAGAGTCCCGACGAGGGCAACGAGAACGATGGCGGCCTCGTCAGCGGAGTGACCACTCCTGCGGCCGGTCACCCGCCGTCGGCCGCGACTCGCCGTCCGAACACTGCGGCGCGGCGTCCGGGCGGGCGTCCGACCGGCAAGAAGCGCCGTCGGTAGTCCGGCTGGCAATCGCCATCCGTGGCGACCCAACCTCGTTGGCCACCCAAGAGACGAGCCTGATGGCAACGCCGAACACCACGGTCGAACAGCTGATTCGCAAGCTGGTTCGCGACGTCGCCGACTATCCGTCGCCGGGGATCTTGTTCAAAGACATCACACCCCTGCTCGCCGACCCGAGCGCTTTTACGGCGATCATCGACTCACTCGTCGAGCAGCACCCAGCGGGCAAGATCGACAAGGTCGTCGGCATCGAAGCCCGCGGGTTCATCCTGGCTGCGCCGGTTGCCTACCACCTGGGTGCCGGGTTCGTGCCGATGCGGAAGAAGGGCAAGCTTCCGTACGCCACCTTCGAGTCGTCGTACGCGCTCGAGTACGGCACCGCGACGATCGAAGTGCATCAGGACGCATTCGCCGCAGGCGAACGGGTGCTGGTCGTCGACGACGTCCTCGCCACTGGGGGAACGGCTGCGGCGGCGCTCGACCTCGTGGGGCAATGCGGGGCATCGGTCGCCGGGTTCTCGTTTCTCATCGAACTCGCCGCGCTGGGCGGGCGTTCGAAGTTGCCGGACGCCGACGTCCGCACGCTGTTCGTTGTCTAGGCTCGTTGTTTAAGGTTCATCGTCGAGCGGCCGGACGTCGCGCGCGATCGCGTCGGGAGCCCGCATGAACAAGATCGCGGTTGCCGTCGAATTCGACCGGTAGACTCGAATCGGCTCCGCTGTCCGGGATTTTCCGGCCGACGTGCTGGGGTAGTCCGACACGAACGGTCGCCGAGCCATCGAGAGCGGCCTCGAAAGGGGGCGACGCAGTGGCAGTGCAGGGCAAGGTTGCCCCCGACGCCGCGAGCGTCACGAACCCTGCTGCCCCCGCCGACCCGGACACCGACACAGTTTCCGCCGACCCGGTCCTCGACGTTGCCGTCCAGGCCGACCCTTCCGCCCCGGTCGACCCTCCGGTCATCGCCGCAGCGACTGTTTCAGCCGCGACCGATTCGCCGGCGGCTGATTCGCGGGTCGCCGCCAAGGCCGTCACCGCAGCCGACACCGCAGCCGACACCGATGAGCCGGACGTCGAGCATGCCGTCTCGTCGGGACGGCGGGTGCGCGCCCGGCTGGCCCGACTTGCGGCCCAACGTGGCGGCACCCCCGGGTTGCCGGTTCTCGACCCGCTCGTGCGGGCGATCCGGGCCACCCACCCGAAGGCCGACGTCCGGCAGATTCAGCGTGCCTACGAGGTTGCTGAGCACCACCATCGCTCGCAGTTTCGCAAGAGCGGCGATCCCTACATCACGCATCCGCTGGCCGTCGCGACGATCCTGGCCGAACTCGGCATGACCACCCCGACGATTGTCGCGGCGCTCTTGCACGACACCGTCGAAGACACCGAATACACCCTCGATGCGTTGCGACAAGAGTTCGGCGACGAGGTCGGTGCCCTGGTCGACGGCGTCACCAAGCTCGACAAGGTGAAGTACGGCGACGCCGCGACCGCCGAGACGGTGCGCAAGATGGTCGTGGCGATGGCCCGCGATCCGCGGGTGCTCGTACTCAAGCTGTCCGACCGGCTGCACAACATGCGCACGTTGCGTTACTTGCCGGTCGAGAAGCAGGAGCGCAAGGCCCGCGAAACCCTTGAGATCTATGCTCCGCTCGCGCATCGGCTCGGCATGAACACCCTGAAGTGGGAGCTCGAAGACCTGTCGTTCGCGACGCTTTTCCCGAAGCGGTATGAAGAAGTGGTGCGGCTCGTCACCGAACGGGCGCCGAGCCGCGAGACCTATCTGAGCACGGTGATCGACGAGGTCAACGCCCAGCTGCGCAATGCCAAGGTCAAGGCTGTGATCACCGGCCGACCGAAGCATTACTACTCGATCTACCAGAAGATGATCGTGCGCGGTCGCGACCTCAACGACATCTACGACCTGCTCGGGGTTCGAGTTCTCGTCGACTCAGTTCGCGACTGCTACGCAGCCCTCGGTGTTATCCACTCGACCTGGAACCCGGTTCCCGGCCGGTTCAAAGACTTCATCGCGATGCCGAAGTTCAACCTCTACCAATCGCTGCACACGACGGTGATCGGTCCAGAGGGCAAGCCGGTCGAGTTGCAGATTCGCACGCACGCGATGCACCGGCGGGCCGAGTACGGCATCGCCGCGCACTGGCGCTACAAAGAAGAATCGCTCGCCGGTGACGCGAGCGCTTCGTCGTCCGGCAATGACATGGCCTGGCTGCGGCAGCTGCTCGACTGGCAAAAAGAGGCTGCCGATCCTGGAGAATTCCTCGAGTCGTTGCGTTTCGACATCCAGGGCGCAGAGGTTTACGTCTTCACGCCCAAGGG
>JBOGEK010000107.1:0-6539 GCA_050743645.1 Acidothermaceae bacterium | reverse complement strand
CGTTCACGCAGACCGTGTGGGTGCCCGAGACGGGGAGCAACCACGAGAAGCCGTGGTTTTGGCCGTAGTACGAGAACGTGGCAGCCAGGGAGGCGTCGAGCCCGCTGGCCGGGATCACCAGGTTCACCTTGCTGTCGACGGTGATACGAACTGTGACCGCGCCGAGCGACTCGGGGTCGAGGGTCCAGCCGCTCACCGCGACGCCGCCGATCCCGGAGCTGATGCTCACCGCGCCGATCGGGTTGCCGGCGTAGGCGGTGACGTTCGAGCAGCCGAGCTGCGGGTTCTTGCCGCCGGCCTGTGAGTTGATGGCGAAGGCGCATACCGAGTGGGTGCCGGGCGCCAGCTTCAGGGCGGCCGAGAAACCGTGCGCGGTGCCGCTGGTGAGCTGGCTCGCCAGATCGGGCCGGTTGACGTTGGCGGTAATCGCCGTCGCCATCTTGCCGTCAACGTAAAGATGGACGGCGATCGCCGCAGTCGTCTTCGGGTCGAATGCCCAGCCGGTCACCTGCGCGCCGCCCGGCGCCGTCTGCACTGCCTCGAGCGCGCCGAGCGGGTCGGCCGACCCGGGCAGGTTCCACCAGTTACTTTGCAGGCCGAGCTTTTGGTAGAAGCTCGTCGCGCCGTCGGTGACCGAGCCGTTGCTGCCGTTGACAGTGATCGACAGAGTGCGGCCACCCCATTGCCCGTTGCCGTCACGGGAGTTCACCGTGATCGAGACGAGGCTGCCGACGGTCGGGTAAGCCGCGGTCACCGTGCTCACCGGCACGTTCGCCGTCCAACTGTTGTGTGCGTTCGCGGCGACCGCGTCGTAGGGGTCAGGCTTGGCGATCAGGTACGGAACCGGGGCGCCGCTGACCGTGCCGGCCACGGTGTAGCCGCCGTTCGACGACGAGAACTGCGCGAAGATGGCCCGCCCGCCGTAGCTGCGGACGTCACCCGGAAAAGCGGTGACCGCCGAGACCAGGCTGGGGTCGTTCCAGCTGGCGACCTTGTTACCCGACGCGTCATAGCGCGCGATGCCCTCGTAGGCGAAGTCGGTCGGGATCGACACGTCGTAGGGCTGCGAGGCGTGCGCGCCAATCTGGAAATCGGCGTAGCTGCGGGCCGCGACCGCCTGTGCCTGCAGCGCCGCGGTCGGCCAGTTGGCGGCCATCTCCTTGCCCAGCACGCTCGGCAAGATGTCGTCGAGCCCGGCGGTTTCGACGGTGCGCAGCTTGCCGCCGATCACGACTCCGTCGACGCTGCCATAGAGGTCGTCCTGGGTGCCGCTGGGATTCATCAGCCGCACGATTCCGGTTGCCGACGTGAACCGCGCAACACCAGTGGTGGTGATCGGAGCACCAACCGGATACGGCTGGAAGGTGCCGGTCCAGTCGGCCTGCAGCTGAATGACGCCGTTCGCCCAGGCGAGTCTCCAGCCGGTGACGGGCGCGCCGGCGACGGTCGGTGGCAGCGGGGTCGCGACACCGGTCGCCATGTCGGTGAACGTCAATGCGCCGTCCGCCGCGACGGTCGAAACTTTCAAGTCGATGCCGTTGTCGGTGCCGAGCAGCATGCGGATCGGCGTCTTCGGGTCGATGTCGACCCGGGTGGTGCCGGGATAGTAGAAGTCGAGAATCTGCGTTGCCGAAAGGCCTTGCTGGGCCGCGCCGTACGCACCCCATTGCGACATTCCGATGCCGTGGCCCCAGCCGTGGCCGGTGAAGGTGAGCACGCCGGTGGGCGGTGGCAGGTAGGTGTCGGCTGAGTTCTCGGTCGGCGCAGCGATGGCGGACGACGAAAACAGCGACGCGACCAGCACCGCGACCGCACCACAAACACCAAATCGCGCGAGCCCGAGGCGAAAAGACATAGGGGCGAATCTATCTGTGGGCAGTGGAATGTCCGTGCACCTGCGCGATCACCGGAGTGTCAAGCACCGCCGACGACGCGGCCGCGCTGACGACCTGGGCGACGTCGTCCGGCTTAATGCACTTTCTTGAGCACGCCGCGCGGGTTGAACGTCATGTGGAACTTGTGCTTTGTCTGATCGACCACGAAGTCGTCACGTTCGGCGAGGAAACGGTCAACGGCCTCCATCGGTCCAGGGCCGTGCTCGGGAAACGCGGGGTGGCCGTTGACGTTCGTATCCTCGACGATCATGTAAGAGCCGACCGTGACGAGATCGGCGTAGGCGTTCAGCTCGTCGTACACGTGCTTTTCGCTGTGATCGGAATCGAGGATCACCACGACCGGTCCGCCGTCGCGGGCCATCGCCGTCAGCCGCTCGACCACCTCGGGCGCGGTCGATGAGTCGTGGATGTAGGTGAGCCGATCATGGGTCGGCCGCCCGGGCTTGTCGTCGACGTCGATCGACACGACGGCGCCAGCCCCGACGATGTCGCACAGATGCGCGAGATAACTGGCGCTCCCGCCGAAAGCGGTGCCCGTCTCGATGATCAGCGACGGCAGCACCTCGTGCAGGATCTCCTGGTACAGCCACAAATCGAGCGGACACTTCCAGATGTTCGTGCCCAGCCAGAACGTCTCGCGCCAGGTGCCCTGGTCGTGGTAGTAGAGCCGGTGGAACTGCTTGACGATCGCTTCGCGAATGTCGGACGACGGCGGCGTGTCGAGGTCGCGGTCGTACAGACGCTCGAACCCGGCAACGAAAAGCGACTGCCACCGCGGGTCGATCGGACCGTCACCGCTGATAACGGCCGCGACGGCGTCACGCACCGCCTGATCGACGTCCGGCCGCAACGGTGCCCCGGCGGTGCGGCGACGCTGCGTGAGCTGCCCGAGGCGACGCGCGGTGACGTTATCGACCGCGGGTGCCACCGTGCGCCGGACGGCCTCGGCCGCACGGACAGCCGAGGCGCTCACGCGGTTCACGCGGTGCCGCCAGGTCAAATCGCCGTCGTTGCGCGGGGTTGGCGTCGGGCTCACCGTGCTACTCCTGAATCTGCTGCTGTCGAGGGAATCGCCCCTGAGCATGTCATGCGGGCCGCGACGGCTGCGTCATGCTGGGCCGGGCACCCCTGACAGCTAGACTCCGGGCCGTTAAGCAGGGCAGCGAACGAGAGGCCGGATCACCATGTCGAAGCTGGTCCTGCCGACCAGCGACCAGCCGCGGGTGTCGATCCTGATCTTGACCAGGCACGACCCTGCCATGCTGCGCGCCTGCCTCGCCTCGATCGCGGGCGGCGGCCCGGGCGGCCACCTTGCGTACGAGATCGTGCTCGTGCTCAACGGTGCCGACGCGGGTGTCGTCGACTTCGCGACCCGCGAACTCGACGGCGTGCGAGTGCTACGAAGCGACGTAAACCTCGGATTCGGCGGCGGCATGAACCGCGCCGCCCGGCACGCACGCGGTGAGTTGCTGCTGCTGCTCAATGACGACGTCGAGGTAGAACCCGGCTGGCTCGAGCCGCTGGTCGAGACCCTCGACGCGCATCCGCAAGCAGCGGCAGTCGGCAGCCGCAGCCTCTTCACCGACGGGCGCGTGCAGGAGGCCGGATCCGTGCTGTTCTCCGATGGGAGCACGGCTCCCGTCGGCCGCGGCCTGCCGGCCGGCACCGCGAAGTGGAGCTTCGTGCGCAAGGTCGACTACTGCTCGGCCAACTCGCTGCTCGTGCGACGAAGCGCCTTCGACGAGATCGGCGGCTTCGATTCGCGTTACTTCCCTGCATATTACGAAGACACCGATCTTTCGCTGGCGCTGCGAGCGGCCGGGCATTCGATCCTCTACGACGGACGTTCACGCATCCGGCACCTCGAGTCGCAGAGCACGACCACGCATTTCAAGCATTTCCTGTTTCGCCGAAACGTCGAGAAACTCAGGGAAAAGTGGCCGGCCGAGCTGGCGAAGCAGCTCCCTCGACCGGCGGGCGGCGGACCAGACGGGCCGGTGCCCGAAACCATGTTGCCCGCGATTGCACGCGCCCGCGGCGACCTCTCCCGCGTGCTCGTGGTCGATGACATGTTGCCGATCCGATCGCTCGGCGCCGGCTTCGTGCTCACCCACAATCTCGCGGCCGAAGCCGGGCTCGACCACTGCGCGTTGAGTGTCTATGCCACGAAGCACCCGGGCGCCGATCCGCTTTCGGTTGCGGGCTTGGGTTATGACGTTCTCGACGGCGACCTCGAGACCATCCTGCGCGATCCGAAGCAGCGCTTCGATGCGGTTGTGCTCTGCCGGCCAGACAACTTCGAGGCCGTTTCGGCCGCGGTTCGTAAGCATCAGCCCCAAGCCGCGGTAATTTACGTGGCAGAGGCGCTTTTCGGCGTCCGCTTCGAACGCGAAGCTGAACTCGCCGACGCCGATGGGCCGAGCCGGCGCGGATCTGCGCTGCGTAAAGATGCCGAAAAATCCTGGCGCATCGAGACGCGAGCGGTGCGCGAAGCTGATCGCGTCGTTGCGGTTTCTCCTGAAGAATGCAGCAAGCTGAGGGGAATAGACGGAGCGAAGCCGGTCGACCTGGTTTTTCCGTTGCAATCAGATCTCGCGCTGACGGCCGATGATCCAGGCGCGCGCGACGGAATCCTCTACACCTCGAGCTGGACGGCGCAAGACGAGACGACCCCGAACGCCGACGGCATGCGCTGGTTCTGCGCCGATGTGCTGCCGAACATCACCGGCATTTTGCCGTGGACCAAATTGCGAGCCACCGGGTCGAATCCGCCGGCCAGCGTTCGACGGTTGGCCGGCGCGCATGTCGAACTCACGGGCTTCGTGCCCGACCTGCGTGATGTTTACGAGCGGGCGCGAGTCGTCGTGGTGCCGTTGCGCTTTGGCGCGGGCGTGAAGAACAAGACCGTCGAGGCTCTGCAATATGGCGTGCCGGTCGTGACCACGACGATCGGGGCCGAAGGAATCGAGATTCCTGATGCGCTCGCCCCGTTGATTGTCACCGACGATCCGGCCGAATTTGCCACAGCCGTCCTGACGTTGCTCACCGATGGGCACGAATGGCGAGCCCGGCGGCGCGACATCGAGAGCCTGCGGCAACATTGGGAAGCAAATCCCGGGCGCTCGTGGGTGCAAGTGATCGACGACGCGATTCGCGAACATGGTGGTCGCACGATGAAACACAGCAGCGGCGACAACGAGGAGACCGGATGAGCACCTCCCCCGCCAACGCCGACGAGCCCCGCGACGACAGTCCCGAGCCGCGTAACGAGCCGGTGTCTCGCTATGCCCGCGAGTTGAACCTCGAGGATCTCAACGCCCACACCCAAGGCATCTTGCTGACACCCGCCGGTAGCCGGGTGCTCGACGTCGGCACGGCCGACGGGCATCCGGTCGCCGAGGCACTCGTCGCTCGTGGTTGCCAGGTCTGGGGTGTCGAACTCGACGAAGAAGCCGCCGAAAGCGCACGTCAGTTCTGCCAGAAACTGGTCGTCGGCGACGTCGAAAAACTCGACCTGGCAACCGAATTCGCCGGCCTGGAGTTCGACGTCATCCTGTGTCTCGACGTCCTCGAGCACCTCGTCGAGCCGGGCGCCGCACTGCAGAAGTTGGCACCGATGCTGGCGCCGGGCGGGGTGATCGTGGCGTCGATCCCGAACGTGACGCACGCCGCAGTTCGATTGCAGTTGCTGCGCGGCGATTTCACCTACACCGACACCGGCCTGCTCGACCGAACCCATGTGCGGTTCTTCGATCGCGCAGAAATCGGCACCCTGTTCGACGGTGCAGGCATGACCGTTCTCGAACATCTCGCGGTGCTGCGCGAGCCCCACGAAACCGAGATCCCGGTCGACCTCGACGACGTCGCGAAAGAGACGCTCGACGAGATCGTGGCCGATCCCGACGCACGGGTTTTTCAGTGGGTGACGGTCGCACGACGTCACGTCGATACCGAGGTGGAGCCGTCGGGGCTGCTCACCAGGCTGTGGAAGCGCGTCAACGAACTCGACCTGGCCGCGCGGCAAGGCGCCGAATACATCGGCTGGCTCGAAGGACACTTGCGGGCCAAGTCGAACACCGACGAGCACAACGAAACGCTGCAACGCACACTGCGCGAACGCATCGAAGAACTCGTGCAAGCCCAAGAAGAAGTACGTGCGCTCAAGGCCGACGCCGTCGTGAAGGACAGCTACCTCGCCGAGGTGCTCGCCACCGCCGGAATCGAAGCGCCGGCCGAGAACGCCGGGGTGGCGGCGCCGACTGCGCAACACGACCTCGGGGCTCCGCTGCACGCGATGGTCGATAAGTTCGTGCAACGCCTGGTCCGGCATCCCCGAATTTATGGCGCGTTGAAGAAGGCCGGCCGAAAGGTGCTGCGTTGACCGCGGCCGCCGACGTCGTCACCACCACGAGCACCGAACCGGCCGACGAACCCTACAGGTTCACGCCGGGCTGGCTCGATCTCGTCGTGCAATGGGCAGCGCTCGGGGTCGTGGCCGTCGGGATCGTCGGCCTGCCGTTGCTGCTCATCGGTCAATACAAGCGCTACCTCGTACTGCCACTCGCGATCGTGGTGTGGCTCATACTCGTCGTCCTTCGGGCGCGGTCACGGCCGGTCGCCCGGCCTCGTCGGTGCCTCATGGTG
>JBOGEK010000106.1:0-7033 GCA_050743645.1 Acidothermaceae bacterium | reverse complement strand
TGCGACCGGCCGAGCGCCTGGTGCGACACCCACCACCTCATCCACTGGATCGACGGCGGACCGACCTCGGTCACCAACGGCACCCTGCTCTGCCGACGACACCACACCCTGCTCCACCACCACGGCTTCACCGCCACCATGATCAACAACCAGCCGCACTACATCCCACCCTGATGGCTCGACCGCAGCCAAACACCAAGACTCCATAGCCGCTTCAAGACCCGAATGCTGCAGCCCTAAAGAGGGGCAACAGGGTTCGAACCGTCGGTGCGGCATGCTCGCACACGGCGGCGTCTGGTGACTCGAGGTCAGCTCTCGACACCGAGTTTCTTGAGCAGCAACTCACGTACGCGTGCCGCGTCAGCCTGCCCGCGAGTCGCCTTCATGACGGCACCCACCAAAGCGCCCACTGCAGCAACCTTGCCGTCGCGAACTTTCTGCGCAGCGTCGGGATCAGCGGCGATGGCGGCGTCGACTGCGGAGCCGAGGGCCGCGTCGTCCGACACGACTTCGAGACTGCGAGCGGCGACGATCTCGTCGGGAGAACCTTCGCCGCCTAGAACCCCCTCGAGAACTTGGCGAGCAAGCTTGTCGGTCAGCTTTCCGTTACTGACCAAGGCAGCAATCCGCGCCACGTCAGCCGGCGTGACGGGCAGCGCCGAGACTTCGACGTCGCGTTCGTTGGCCTGGCGCGCCAACTCGCCCATCCACCACTTGTACGCGTCGCGCGCCGATGCGCCCGCAGCGACCGTCGCCTCGATCGAGCCAACCGCTCCCGCGTTGAGCGCAGCCTGCATGTCGAGTGCCGAGATCCCCCACTCTTCGCGCAGCCGACGGCGCCGCTCGAACGGAAGCTCGGGCAGTGCGGCACGCAGCGAATCGATCCAGTCAGCCGCCGGGGCGATCGGTACCAGGTCGGGCTCGGGAAAGTAGCGGTAGTCCTCGGCTTGTTCCTTGCTACGGCCGGACGTCGAGTGGCCGGTGTCTTCATGGAAGTGCCGGGTTTCTTGCACGACCCGACCGCCAGCGGACAACACACCGCCCTGACGCTCGATCTCAGACCGCACTGCACGCTCGACCGAGCGCAAAGAGTTGACGTTCTTTGTCTCGGACCGAGTTCCCCACTCCGCCGCGCCGATCGGGTTCAGCGACACATTGACGTCGCAACGCAACGAGCCCTCTTCCATGCGAACGTCGGAAACCCCCAACGTACGCAGCGTTTCGCGAAGCTCGGTGACATACGCTCGGGCCACGTCGGGGGCCAACCGGCCGGTGCCCGGCACGGGCCGGGTCACGATCTCGACCAGCGGAATACCGGCCCGGTTGTAGTCGACCAACGAATGCGTGGCGCCGTGAATGCGACCCGTAGAACCGCCTACGTGCAAAGACTTTCCGGTGTCTTCTTCGAGATGCACGCGTTCGATGCCGACACGGACCACTTCATCGCCTACTTCGACATCGAGATACCCGTCGACGCACAACGGCTCGTCGTACTGCGAGATCTGGAAGTCCTTCGGCATGTCTGGATAGAAATAATTCTTGCGGGCGAACCGGCACCACGCGGCGATGCTGCAGTGCAGCGCGAGGCCGATCCTAATAGTCGATTCGATCGCTACCGCGTTCGCCACCGGCAGCGAGCCCGGCAACCCCAAACACACCGGACATACATGAGTGTTTGGATCCGCGCCGAAAGCCGTTGAGCAGCCGCAGAACATCTTTGAATTGGTGCCCAACTCGACGTGGGTTTCGAGTCCGAAGACCGGCTCGTACGAAACGAGCGCATCATCAAATGTCGAGGTGCTCACAGTGCCGGTGCCTCCTCGATCAGCGAGTGACCCCATCGGTCATTCAGCGCCGCTTCCAACACTGCAGCTACCTGGTAGAGCCGATCGTCGGCCAGCGCTGGGGCCATGATTTGCAGGCCGACCGGCAAACCGTCATCAGGCGACAGGCCTACCGGTACCGACATCGAAGCGTTGCCCGCGAGGTTCGACGGGATGGTGTCAAGGTCTGCGAGGTACATCTTCAGCGGATCGTCGGTGCGCTCGCCGATCCGGAACGCCGTGGTCGGCGTCGTCGGCGACACCAATACGTCGAACTGCTCGAACGCCGCGGCAAAGTCTCGGGTAATCAGGGTGCGAACCTTCTGCGCGGAGCCGTAATACGCGTCGTAGTAACCACTCGACAGCGCGTACGTGCCAATCATGATGCGGCGCTTCACCTCGGCGCCGAAGCCGGCCGCGCGGGTGAGTGCCATCACTTCTTCGGCGCTGTGCGTGCCGTCGTCGCCAACCCGAAGGCCGTATCGCATCGCGTCGAACCGCGCCAAGTTCGACGACGCCTCGCTCGGCGCGATCAGGTAATAGGCGGGCATTGCGTAGCCGAAGTGTGGGCAACTGACTTCGCCAACTTCGGCGCCGAGCGAGGAGAAGAGTTCGACGGCTTCGGAGAATCGCTGCCGCACCCCCGCGTCGTAGCCTTCGCCGTTGAGTTCTCGGACGACGCCGACGCGCAGACCGCGCATATCGGTCGACCGGGCTGCGGTGACGACGTCAGGAACCGGTGCGTCGATCGACGTCGAGTCGCAAGGGTCGTGACCGGCGATCGCCGCATGCAGCAGCGCGGCGTCGAGCACGTTGCGGGCGAACGGCCCGGCCTGGTCGAGGGACGACGAGAAAGCGACGAGCCCGTAGCGGGAAACGCCCCCGTAGGTGGGCTTTACGCCGACGATTCCGGTGACGGCAGCGGGCTGGCGGATGGACCCGCCCGTGTCTGTGCCGATCGCCAGCGGTGCCTCGAAAGCGGCAACTGCGGCGCTGGACCCACCTGAAGACCCACCAGGAATTCGTTCGAGATCCCAAGGGTTTCGGGTTGGTCCGAAGGCAGAGTTCTCGGTCGACGAACCCATGGCGAACTCGTCCATGTTGGTCTTGCCGAGAATGACGACGTCGGCTTCTCGCAGCTTGCGCACGACCGTCGAGTCATACGGCGGTCGCCAACCTTCGAGGATCCGCGACCCGCACGTGGT
Organism: Acidothermaceae bacterium; assembly: GCA_050743645.1. Classification (GTDB taxonomy): domain Bacteria; phylum Actinomycetota; class Actinomycetes; order Acidothermales; family Acidothermaceae; genus JBOGEK01. The sequence goes on along the minus strand of JBOGEK010000106.1, from coordinate 4,005 downwards.
CGGAATTCCCTGCTGCGTAAGAACATCTTTCAATGCGAGCGGCACACCGGCCAGCGGCCCGAGCGCGGCACCTGACGCGCGCTTGTCATCGACAGCTTGCGCAGCCGCGAGCGCGCCGTCACGGTCGACGTGCAAGAACGCGTGCACCGACTCATCGACCGCAGCAATGCGATCGAGATGGGCTCTCGTGACGTCGACTGCTGACGCCTCGCCGGAGGCCACGACAGAAGCGAGTTCGACGGCAGTAAGCCGCGTGAGGTCGGTCACCGCTTACTCCTCGTCCAGAATCCGCGGCACCCGAAAACGCTGTTCTTCGGACGCCGGAGCCGCGGCGAGCGCCGCCTCAGAAGTCAGCGACGGGCGCACCTCGTCGACCCGGAACACGTTGGTGAGTGGCACCGAGTGCGAGGTGGGCGGCACGTCTTCGGCGGCGACTTCGCTCACACGTGCCACCGCGCCAAGGATCACGTCGAGCTGTCCGGCCAGGTGATCAAGCTCGTCATCGGTGAGGGCGAGGCGCGAGAGGCGCGCCAGGTGCTCGACCTCGGCGCGCGTGATGGACGTCATGACGGCCATCCTAGGGCGAGCCTGCCAGCAGCCCCCGCGAGTTCCCGGCCGGGTCGTTCTGAGCCCGGCTACCCCGAGGCAGTGGTCGAACTGGCGTCCGCGGCGTCCAATACAACAGGTGGACGGCGCCAACCGTCGTCCCGCCCGGGGTCGAAGACCGCGACACCGCACCCGCTGGCCTTGGCGATGTACATCGCGCGGTCGGCGCAACGCAGCAGCGCGTCGAATTCGCGGCCGTGCTCCGGAGCGACGGCAACACCGATGCTCGCGCCGACGTTGATCGCGACGCCGTCGATCTGGCAAGTACCGACCAACTGTTCGAGCAGCCGAAGCGCCGCGATGCGTGCCACGGCGGTGTCGGGTACGTCATGGATCAGGGCGACGAACTCGTCGCCGCCGAGCCGCGCCACGACGTCGTCCGACCGCATCGCCGCGAGCAACCGCTCGGCGACCACGCGCAGCAACTGGTCGCCCGCGGCGTGTCCGAGCGTGTCGTTGACCTCTTTGAACTTGTCGAGGTCTATCACGAGGATCGCAAGGCCGGCATCGCCTTGGCGGGCAAGGTCTTCGATCGCGGTCTCGGCTTCGCGATGCAATAGCTCGCGATTTCCCAACCCGGTAAGCGAATCATGCAACGCGGCATGCTCACGGGCCGTAGAAAGACGTGCGTTGTAATACAGCGAGACCAAAGCGGGATAGAACAGCGGGACGAACGGCCACAGGTGAACCATCACCACGACAACCAGTGGCGACAAGCTAGCCATCGCCGCAGCCACCATCGCAATATGCCGCAGATCGTCACGGGCGATCCGAAGCACTGGGCGGTGTTCGATCAGCGAAATCGCAATGTAGACGCTGAAATTGTCGAAAACGAGGTAGACCGAGCCTGCCAATAACACCCCGACGAGTTCGCTCGCCTCGATGCTCGGCTCGTGGAACGACCACGGGTGCAAGGCGCTCGGACTTATCGAAAACGCCCGCAATACCAGCCAGGCGGCCGAAAGCGTGAGCACGTGCTGGCTAGCGTTGAAGAGGTTGCGATGGATCGCTTCACGCGCAAGGCATCCGCGCACGACCATCGTCACGACGCAAAGCACGATGGACGCCGGTAGCCCCGCCCTCAACAACAGCGCGAAGAGAAAAACCACGAGCGCAAACGTCGGATCGCCGTCGCGCAACGCCGGCAACAGCGGCCGAACCGCGATGACGGCGAGGGGCGCGGCGACAAGCCAGCAGCCCGGATTCGCGAGCAGCGACGAAATAGCGTGCTGATTCAAGCCGGACGTCGTCAGGGTCACGACGACGGTCGCGCACGCTACAACTGCCCATACGTACCACCACAAGAGTGATCCGGGGCGCGGGCGCGCGTTTCGATCGTCGGGTGACTTCATCAACACCTTCGTCAGCGGCCGCACGGCGTGCGGTCACAAGTAATCTTCGTCGCCGAGAATGCGCGGGCGGATACGGCGAGTGGATGATCACAATCACCCAGATGGGTCAGGCCGGGTGGAGGTACGGAAGAGATTCGGATTAGCCCGAACGGCCCCAAGGCGCAAAGCTCGAAACCGGACGACGCGACCCGCGCAGCGGCAGGCGTCCGACTAGACCACCTGACCTGCCAGCCGCTCCGACGGCTGTCGGACCGGCTGTCTATGGTCGGATCGAGCCAGCCGAGCGTGAGGCCAGCCGGCTCTTCGACGCGATGAAGGGCACCGACGATGAATGAGCCAGAGCGATGAATGAGCCAGAGCTATTCATTCTTGCCGATCGAGCGCTCGACAAGGTGGTGCAGCAGATTCACGACCAGTGGAGCCTGCCGATTCCTGAGTGGATCACCGTCGGTAGCAGGGTGCACCGCGACGAACTCAACCTTCGCACGATCCTCAACTACCATGCCTACGACGACATCTGGGTGCCCGACATGTTGGCCGGCCGCACGATGGCGGAGGTCGGCGAAGACAAATGGAAAGGCGAAGACTTACTCGGCAACGATCCGAAGACGAATTTCCACGCGATCGTCGAAGCGGCCGCGGCTGCGGCCGCGGTCGTAGGGCCCGAGCAGTTGAGTCAGACCGCGCACTTGTCGTTCGGCGACTTCACGGTGCAGGAGTACTTCTGGCAGATCACCCAGTTCCGCGCGTTCCGGGCGTACGAGTTTGCCTGTCTCATCGGGGTCGACCCGACGTTGCCCGACGACCTGGTGCGCGGGGTGTGGGAGCAGCTTCAGCCCAACGTCGAAGCGTGGCGATCGATCGGCGTTTTCGGCCCGGCGGTCGAGGTGCCCGAAACCGCGTCGCTGCAAGACAAACTGCTTGGATTGACGGGCCGCGAGCGCCGATACTGAGGCACACCACGCTCGGCTCATGTCGCGCAATACGGCGGAGGACTTTCGATGACATCGCTGCACTTGAGGGCCGCCGGCCCGACAGACGCTGAGCAGATCGCGCTGCTCCACGCCGACAGCTGGCGCAAGCATTACCGCGGCGTCTATTCCGACTCCTATCTTGACGGCGACCTGGTCGACGACCGACGCGCCGTGTGGCACGCGAGGCTCAACGCACCGGCTCAAACGTTCACCACCAGGGCGGACGACGACGGCGAGTTCGTCGGCTTCATCCACGTCGTGCTCGACGACGACCCACAGTGGGGAACCCTCGTCGACAACCTGCACGTGACCGCCGAACGCAAGCGCGCGGGGATCGGTCGCGCGTTGCTGGCCAGCGCGGCCGAGGCCATCGCCGAACGGGCTACCCATCCGTCGATGTACCTGTGGGTGCAGGAGGCAAATACGCCAGCGCAAGCGTTCTACCGTGCGGTCGGCGGTAGCTGCGTGGAGACGGCAAAGGTAGGGCTGCCGGGAGGCGTGCCCGGCCGGCTCACCGGCACTCCGAACAAACTCCGGTTTGCCTGGCCCGACGTCGCGGCGATCACGTCGCACGCCCGTTCGCGGTAGCTTCTGCTATGGCCTATGACGAAGACGTCGCTAACCGACTGCGCGAGCTTGTTTCGGGCGTCGCGGGTGTCACCGAGAAACGCATGTTTGGCGGTCTCGCATTTTTGATTCACGGAAATCTCGCCGTGAGCGCGAGCAGCAAAGGTGGTTTGCTACTGCGTGTCGATCCCGAGCAAACCGAAGCGTTGGTCAAGCAGCCAAACGCCCGACGTTTCGAGATGCGCGGCCGCGAGATGGACGGCTGGCTTCGCATCGACGCAGTAGCGTTCGAAAGCGACGCCGAATTCGAGCGCTGGGTGAGCCTGGGCGTGGCCTACGCTCAATCCCTGCCACCGAAGTGACGCGCCGTCGCGGGCGACCCGGCCGAGAGCCAAAGTATCTAATATTTCGCCAGTGCGGCCCTGGCTTGCCGAACGGCCGCGGTTGGGTCGACGCCGAGCTGGCGGGCGGCCAACGCGTCCGCCTCAGCCGCCTCGCTCAAACGG
>JBOGEK010000105.1:0-4737 GCA_050743645.1 Acidothermaceae bacterium | reverse complement strand
GACCCGGACCGACAACGCGAAGTCGCCGGCGGGTGGTTCGCCAAGCAAGCGGCCTGCGTCAACCTGCGGGCCGCCTCCGGAGGGATCGACGAATAGGTCGGAGCCGGCACCGCCACGAAGCACGAGCGTGCCGCCTTCAGCGTGACCATCGAGCGGCGGATCGCCTTCGGCGGTCAACTCGAACGGTAAGCCAGCAACGTCGACAACTTCCATCTCGCCATTCTTCGGTCGCTTGCCGACGACGTCAACGCGCCGGGATGAAGCCAGTCGCGATCTAGTCGGTAATCGTTGCCGAGGGCGGCGCGAATAGCTCGAAGTCGAGGCCGTCCGGATCGCGGACCACGAAACCCGATCCGTAAGGCGCGTCGGTAATAGTCCCAGGTGTGACCCCACGCTCGTTGAGGATCTCGCGCCAGGCCACGAGTTCGTCACGGTCTGCACAGGAGACCGCAATATGCTCCACGGTCGGCGCGGCGGCGCTGGTGAGTGACAAAAGCCAGCCACCCATGGGGCTCGCCAGCAAAACGTGCCCGTTACCGTCGTCCGCTACTTCTTCGCTGAGGCGCACGAGATCGAAGGCGTTCGCATACCACTTGGCGCTGCGTGTCACGTCGGAGACGTTGAGCGAGATGTGGTTCACGGCGCCGAGCGCGACAGCGTTGTTAGCCGGGTTCGCGTCGACGAATGCCCTCGTATCGTCTTCTTCCAGCGACGGTCCGACGATGCGCGAGTCGTGCTCCGCGTTCAGCTGAACGAGGGCCTCGAGGTCCATGTCGAAGTCGCCAACTGGTGGTAGCCGCAGTTCATCAGTGGGGCTGCCGGCTGCTTCGATCAGTTGGAGGAAGCTGTCGTCGCCATGCACAAGAAGCAACCGAGCCGGGCCAGGACTCGTCACCCGGAACGTGTGCTCGGCACCTCTCGGCACCACGACGTAGGTACCGGCTTTCCCGACGAAGGTCTGCTCACCGCAGCGGACGACGACTTCGCCGTCCAGCACGAGAAATGAGTCTTCAAGCTCGTCATGAATGTGGCGCGGCGGCGACCCGCCCGGAGGGATCGTCAACTCGATGACCGCTGGCAATCGCGGCGCGCCAACCGGATTGCGCAAGACTGCCAACGTGCCGAGAAACCACCACGCCCGGCTCGTTTCAGGGTCAGTGAAGACCTGACGTTCGGTAGTTTCTACCGGCAGGTCGATCGCCGAACTGACGGTGCTGCTCATGATTTCTCCTTGTTGTGCGCGCGAGTTGATGAGGTTCGACCGGAACGGCGAGAAGTGTTCGCTTTGTCATGCAGGCCCGAGATCAAAGAATCAATAGCCCAACTCACCGCCCGCTGGGCGTCAGCGTCAGCCAGGCCGCTCTCGTCGGCGATCAACACCCACGACGCGGCACCGCAAAGGTGGGTGATGACAGCAGTCGCCCATTGCGCAGTCTGCATGTCGAGTTCGTCGGTCAGGGGCTTCATTGCTTTTCGGACGGCGTCAACCCGCTCGCCGCGGACCGCCGAACGGATGCTGCGGCCCGCCGTGGATTGCACCAGCGCTCGGGCAATCTGCGGTCGCGTAGAAAGCCGAGCAGCGGCCTCGCGGAAACTGGCGGAAATCGCGTCGGGCCCGGAAATGTCGAATGGGACACCAAGTGAGCCGTACAGATGTTCGGCCACGGCGTGCAGCAACGAGGTGCGATCGGCGTAATAGCGATAGAGGGTGCGCAGCGAAATACCGGCGGCGTTCGCGACGTCCGCCATCGAGACGTCGTCGGCGCCTTTGTTCTCCAGTTCGGAGATCGCGGCCTCGAGAACTGTCGCGCGGACCTGTTGTGCCTGCCGTTCCCGTAATGGCGCTTGGTCCGATGTCATGGCATGACTGTGCCATGGTGGCATGACCATGTCAACTCTTAGTCGAGAGCGGAGAGGTCCGGACCGGCTGGCGAGCAGCCGATCCGGACATCAGCCGGCGATCACCCGGCGATCACCTAGACGAGCGGGCGAGGTCGAACCGATCGAGATTCATGACTTTGTCCCACGCCGCAACGAAATCATGGACGAACGCTTCCCCGGCGTCCTCGCACGCATAGAACTCAGCGACTGCTCGTAGCTGCGAGTTCGACCCGAAGACGAGGTCGACGGCGGTGGCCGTCCACTTGACGTCGCCTGTGGCACGGTCGCGACCTTCGTAGACATTCTCGGCCGATGCCGAGGTCTTCCATTCGGTACGCATGTCGAGCAGGTTGACGAAGAAGTCGTTCGTCAGCGTCTCGGGACGCTCGGTGAACACGCCGTGCCGAGTTCCGCCGACATTGGCATTCAGCATCCGCATTCCGCCGACCAGCAACGCCATCTCGGACGGCGTCAGCCGCAACATGGTCGCCCGATCGAGCAGCAGCGTTTCGGGCGGCAGCTTCTCCCCTGCTCGCAGGTAATTGCGGAAGCCATCGGCTGCCGGTTCGAGCACGGAGAACGATTCGACGTCGGTCTGCTCTTGCGATGCGTCGGTGCGACCCGGCGCGAACGGAACGGTGATGTCGTAGCCAGCGTTCTTCGCCGCCTGCTCGACCGCTGCGCAACCGCCCAGTACGATCAGATCGGCGAGTGAGACCCGGATGCCGTGGCGTTGCGACGCATTGAAATCGCTCTGCACCTGCTCGAGAACGCGCAACGCCTCAGCCAAATACGCCGGCTCGTTCACGTCCCAGTCACGCTGTGGCGCAAGGCGAATCCGGGCCCCGTTGGCGCCGCCCCGCTTGTCGGTGCCGCGGAAGCTGGCCGCGGCCGCCCAGGCGGTACGCACGAGTTGGCCGATCGAAAGCCCGGAGTCGAGAAGCTTGCTCTTGAGTTCGGCAATCTCGCCCGAACCGATCAGTTTGTGATCGACCGCCGGAACAGGGTCCTGCCACAGTTGTGGCTCGGCAACCCACGGCCCGAGGAATCGCGAGACCGGACCCATGTCGCGGTGCAACAACTTGTACCAGGCCCTGGCGAACGCATCGGCGAACTGGTCAGGGTGTTCCAGGAATCGGCGTGCGATCGGCTCATAAATCGGGTCGACCCGAAACGAAACATCGGTGACCAGCATCGTCGGCAGCCGACCTGGCCCACCCTCGTTCGGCGCCGGCACGGTACCTGCACCAGCGCCGTCCTTCGCCTGGTATTGCCATGCGCCGGCCGGGCTCTTCGTCAGCTCCCACTCGTAGCCGAACAGGGTCTCGAAGAACGTGTTGTCCCACTTGGTCGGCGTCGGAGTCCAGGTGACTTCGAGCCCGCTCACGGTTGCGTCAGCGCCTACGCCTGTGCCGTAACGGTTTTTCCAACCGAGCCCTTGCTGCTCGATGGGTGCCGCCTCCGGCTCTGGGCCGAGATATTCGGCCGGCCCGGCGCCGTGAGTTTTGCCGAACGTATGACCGCCAGCGATGAGCGCCAGCGTTTCCTCGTCGTCCATTGCCATTCGACGGAACGTCTCGCGAGTGTCGCGGGCGGCAGCGAGGGGGTCGGGCGTACCGTTCGGCCCTTCGGGGTTCACGTAAATCAAGCCCATTTGGACGGCGCCGAACGGGCCGGTGAGTTCACGATCGCCCGTGTAACGCTCGTCACCGAGCCAGGTGTCTTCAGGACCCCAGAAAATCTCGTCGGGCTCCCAAATGTCTTCGCGCCCGAACCCGAAGCCGAATGTCTTGAAACCCATGTGTTCCATGGCGCAGTTGCCCGCGAACACCAAGAGGTCGGCCCAGGAGATTTTCTTGCCGTACTTGCGCTTGATCGGCCACAGCAGCCGACGCGCCTTATCGAGACCGGAGTTGTCGGGCCAACTGTTCAGCGGTGCGAAACGCTGCGCACCCTGCCCACCACCACCGCGGCCATCGGCAATGCGATACGTGCCAGCCGAATGCCAACTCATGCGCACGAATAGCGGGCCGTAGTTGCCGTGGTCGGCCGGCCACCACGGCTGCGACGAGGTCATCACTTCGAGAATGTCTCGCTTCAACGCGTCGAGGTCGAGTTTCTTGAACTCCTCGGCGTAATCGAAGTCTTCGCCCAACGGATTCGGCCGCGCGCCATGCTGACGGAGCACCTGCAGGTTCAACTGGTTCGGCCACCAGTCCTGGTTCGTGCGGGGTCGCTTGGTTGCTGGCGTCGGTGACGGGGTTACCGGGTTCTCGCTCTCAGACACGTCGATCCTTCTCTCGCTGTGTGCGTATAACGGCTTTGCTTGCTGTCCCTTAGTCCAAGGGCGTTGCACTCTCCGCGCACTCGGGACACTGCCCCCAATAAACGACTTCGGCCTCGTCGATCGAATAGCCATGATCATCGGACGCCGTCAAGCACGGCGTGTCGCCAACCGCGCAGTCGACGTCGACGACGGCACCGCAGGAGCGACACACGAGGTGGTGGTGGTTGTCGCCGACCCGCGCCTCGTAACGGGCGACCGAGCCCGCAGGCTCGATACGGCGTAGCAATCCGGCCGTCGTCAGTGCGCGCAGGCCGTCGTATACCGCCTGATGGGAAACCGCACCGAAATCGGCACGCACGACGCCGATGATCGAGTCGGTGTCGGCGTGCGGATGTGCGTGTACGGCGGTCAGAACCGCGACGCGGGGCCGCGTGACGCGCAAGGAGGCCCCCCGCAGCATGCGGTGGAACTCCGTGGTCGTCGGCACTCTCGCAGTCTTACCCCATTTTCTTGAACGAATCAAGAATGCGTGCTCAAGACGATCTCAGCACGAAGGTCACGCAAAGCCT